>NZ_BAAALF010000012.1:68474-84794 GCF_039528135.1 Kitasatospora nipponensis
GGCAGCAGCGGCTCCACCAGCTCGAGCACCCGGGCCGCCGGCGCCCGGTACGGGCGCGGTGGCGTGCCGCGCCAGCCGCTCGGTCAGGCGGGTCCCCCGGGACCGGGCGCGGGCGGCGGCCGGTCGCCGCGGCGGCCCGCGCCGGCCGGCTGGCAGCCGGCCGGTGAGCTGCCGCAGCCCTCCGCCGTCACGTCGGGCGAGCCGAGCCGGCACGCCTGGCACCCCGGGCGGCGGGTGGACCTGGGACTGGTCCTGCTGCCGCTGCGGATCCTGCTCGGCTCGCTCTCGGTCTACGCCGGTTTCAGCAAGCTCTGCGACCCGGTCTACTTCGACGGCGGCGACCGCGGCTCGATGATGCGCTGGCTCGCCTCGCTCCACCCGTGGAAGGTGGCGCAGCCGCTGCTCGACTTCGCGATGGCGCACCCGGTGGGCGCCGGGCTCGGGGTGGCCTTCACCGAGGTCGTGGTCGGCGTGCTCTCGCTGCTGGGCCTGTGGCAGCGGATGGCCGCCGCCGCGGCGACGCTCCTCTCGGCCGCGCTGCTCTTCACGGTCAGCTGGCGGTCGGTGCCGGTCTACGACACCCCCGACCTGATCTTCCTGGTGGCCTGGAGCCCGCTGCTGATCGCCGGTGCGCCGTTCGCCTCGCTGGACGGCCGGCTCGCCCTGGAGGCCTGGCGACGGTACGGGCCGTCGGCGCCCCAGGCGGTACGCCGCCGGGTGCTGCGCCGCGGGACGGTGGTCGCCACCGTGGTGATCGGCCTGACCCTGCTGCTCGGCTCGCTGCTGGGCGCCGCGGTGCGCACGGGCGGACGGCCGCACCCCGGCCCCGCCGGTCCGCCCACCGACTACGGCACCCCGCTCTGGCCGGCCGCCACCGGCGGATCGTCGGCGCCGAAGGGCTCCGCCCCCGGCCGTGGCACGGGGAGCGGCGCTCCGGCGGGCGGCGCCAGTGGCTCGAGTTCGCCCTCTGCGTCGCCCTCGGCCACCCCCTCCGCGCAGCCGTCGCCCTCGCCGACGGCCGGCAAGAGCGCCAAGCCGCACCCCTCGGCCACCCGCAGTGGCGCGGCGGGTGCCGAGTCCTCCGGCAACTCCAACGGCCAGGGCGGTACTTCGCCGGGCGGTGGCTCAACGGGCGGTGCCCCGGCCGGCAGCGGCAGCACCTCGACGGGGACCTCCGGTGCACCCAACTCGGCGGGCTCCCCCGGCACCGGCGGCGCCAACCGCGCGCCCAAGCCCAGCCCGAGCAGCAGCGGCCTGATCGGCGGCGTGCTCGGCAGCGGCCCGCCGGCGGTGCGGTTGCCCAGCCTGGGCATGCCGGACGGTGCGGGCGCGGCGGCGGGGCCGGGGGGGGGGGGGGGGGGGGGGGGGGGGGGGGAGGGGGGGGGGGGGGGAGGAAACCCGGCCCCCCCCCCGTTCGGCGTGTGGTGGGGGGTGTGCGGGGTGCGGGCTGCTGGGTACGGGGTGCGGCGCGTGCTGTCGGCGCGGGGGCCGAACCGTCAGGCGGGGTCCGGCTGGTGGTGCGCCCGGGCGGCGGCCAGCTCCTTGGCGGCCTCGGTGAGGTCCTTGGCGGTGTCGATGGCCCGCCAGTACGCGCCCTGCGGCAGCTGGTAGCCGGCCAGCCGCTTGGCGCGGGCGAGTTGGGGGAACGTGGTGCGCTCGTGGTCGCCCACGTCGGGCAGCAGCTCGGCGAAGCCGGCCGCGAAGACGTAGAGCCCGGCGTTGATCAGGAAGGGCGAGGGCGGGGACTCGATGAAGTCGAGGACGTTGCCGAACCGGTCGGTCTCCACCGCCCCCCACGGGATCCGCGGGCGGGCCAGCGCCAGGGTGGCCAGGGCGTCCCGCTCGTGGTGGAAGGCGGCCATCTCGCGCAGGCTGAACCTGGTCCAGATGTCCCCGTTGGTCGCGTACCAGGGCTCGGCCGGACGCGGCAGCGCCTTCGAGGCGTACTTCAACCCGCCACCGCGGCCCAGTGGTTCGGCCTCGACCACGGTGCGCACGGCGAGCGGCAGCTCGGTCCGGTCCAGCCAGGCCTGCAGCACCTCGGCCAGATGGCCGCAGGAGATCACCACGTCGGTCACGCCTTCGGCTGCCAGCCAGGCGAGTTGGTGCCCGACGATCGGCGTGCCGGTTCCCGGGATCTCGACCAGCGGCTTGGGCCGGTCGTCGGTGTACGGGCGCAGTCGCGAACCCTGACCGCCCGCCAGGATCACGGCCTGGGTGACGAGCGGCGGGGTCGAGGGGGCCGCGGGTGCGGGCGGTGCGGTCGCGGGCTCACGGACGGGATCGCCGCCGGGGCCGGCGGGTTGGGGGTCGCCGGGGCGGGAGGCGCCTGGGCCGGGGGCGCTGGAGGGCCCGGGGGCGTGAGAGGCGGGCGGGGCGGCGGGATCGTAGCCGGTCATGCGCAGCAGGATAGGCCTGCCGCGCCGCGGTTCGGGTGACCCGCGCCGTCGGGGCCGCCAGGCTTGCCGGGAAGGGTCGTTGAGGCTCTCCGGTCGGTCAGCCGCCGATGCCAGCGGCGAACGAGCCGTCGCAGACCGGGCGGGCGAAGGACCGGGCCCGCTGGGCGTCGCCCTGGTACTTCTTCAGCGCCGCCTGCCCCAACTCCCGGGCCAGCGTGCTGCAGTACGGGGTGAGCGAGGGCTGCTCGCGCATGGTCCGCTCCAGCAGGTCCAGCGCCGGGCCGGCCCCCTGGGAGCGCAACTCCGCCATCAGGTCGGCGCGCAGGGCGTCCTGCGGGCTCAGGCCCGGGTGCGCCGCGGTGCCGGTGACGTCCGCGGTGGTGGCGCTGCGGCCGATGCCGCCGTCGCTGCCACTGGACGCGGCGACCACCTGCTGGTCGTCGCCGATCGGCGGCGCCCAGGGGACCCGGGTCACGGCGAGGGTGCCGGTGGTCACGAGGATCACGGGCAGGGTGAGGGCGATGGTCTGGCCGATGCGGCGAACGAGCTGCTTCACGCCAGTGAGAGTAGCGCCGCGTGAGGTGTCGAGGACACTCCGTCACACGGATGAGTGACGCCGCGGCGCGGCTCCGCCGGACAGGTGTCCGACGGGGCCGCGGGTGTCTGCGTGGCCGGCGTCCCGCGCGTGCGTGCGGGCCGTGGGCGGCAGGCGGGTTGCCCGTGCGCTCGCGCGCCCGGGCGGGGTGCTCAGTTGCTCAGGCGGGCGCCCGTGCTGGTGGAGAAGACGTGGGTCTCGCCGCCGGTCGGGACCACGTGGATGGTCTCGCCCTTCTGCGGGACCTGGCGGCCGTGCACGCGCACGACGATGTCCTTGTCCTCGCCGCTGATCTTGGTGGTGCCGTAGACGAAGCCGTCCGCGCCGAGCTCCTCGACCACGTTGACCGTCACGGCCACGCCCTCGATGCCGCCACCGGAGACGATCTCGAAGTGCTCCGGGCGGATGCCGACGGTCACCGTCTTGTCGCTGCCGGCGCCGGCCAGGTGCTCGCGGTCGATGGTGATGACCGAACCGCCGAACTTCACGCCACCGTCCACCAGCGGGACGTCGACCAGGTTCATCGCGGGCGAGCCGATGAAGCCGGCGACGAAGACGTTGGCCGGGCGGTCGTACATCGCGCGGGGGGTGTCGACCTGCTGCAGCAGACCGTCCTTGAGCACCGCGACGCGGTCGCCCATGGTCATGGCCTCGGTCTGGTCGTGCGTGACGTAGACCGTGGTGATGCCCAGGCGGCGCTGCAGGCCGGCGATCTGGGTGCGGGTCGAGACACGGAGCTTGGCGTCCAGGTTGGAGAGCGGCTCGTCCATCAGGAAGACCTGCGGCTCGCGGACGATCGCCCGGCCCATCGCGACGCGCTGGCGCTGGCCGCCGGAGAGCGCCTTCGGCTTGCGGTCCAGGTAGGCGGTCAGGTCGAGGATCTTCGCGGCCTCCTCGACCTTGCTGCGGATCTCGGCCTTGTTGACGCCGGCGATCTTGAGCGCGAAGCCCATGTTGTCCGCGACGGTCATGTGCGGGTAGAGCGCGTAGTTCTGGAACACCATGGCGATGTCCCGGTCCTTGGGCGGCAGGTGCGTGACGTCGCGGTCGCCGATCCGGATGGCGCCGCCGTTGACGTCCTCCAGACCGGCCAGCATCCGCAGGCTGGTGGACTTGCCGCAGCCGGAGGGGCCGACGAGGACGAGGAACTCGCCGTCCTCGACGTGCAGGTCCAGCGCGTCCACGGCGGGCTTGTCGCCACCGGGGTACAGACGGGTCGCCTTGTCGAACGTGACAGAAGCCATGGCTGTGCTCTCCTTCACCGGCAGGAACGTGCCGGACGATCCGAGTAAAGGTCGGGTGGTTCGCGCCGCCTCCGTAGTGGTCTGGACCACCGAAGAGTCGACTCCGGCCGAGGCTACCCGCCCATTCGTCCGATTGTCAGCCCCTTCCTCCCACCCAATCCCGCAACGGTGCGATCACGACCCCGCCCCGCCCCGATATCCACACCATCGCGCCCACCCGTCCCGGTAGACTGCCTCCGGCGCCGTCGCGGCCTCACAGCCGACCGTCGCCCTGCCTCCTTAGCTCAGCTGGCCAGAGCAACGCACTTGTAATGCGTAGGTCGTCGGTTCGAATCCGACAGGGGGCTCAGGAGTGAAGAGGGCCCGGTCGGACGTTCCCGACCGGGCCCTCGGCGCTGGTGGACCGCGCCGTGTTGCTCCGGGTGGCAGCCGCCGACGCCGGTGGGGCCTTCGGTAGCGCTACAGACCCAGCAGCTGCTTCTTCTTGGCCGAGAACTCCTCCTCGGTGAGGATGCCCGCGTCCCTCAGTCCGGCCAGCTTCCTGATCTCGTCCGCGGCGCTCGCGGCCGGCGGGGCGTCGCCGGTCACGGTCGGGCCGGTCAGGTGGGAACGGATCGCCTCCATCACGGGGCCCACGCTGGTCCTGCCGATCGACGCGAAGGTGGTGGTGATCCCACCGGCACCCGTCACCACGATGTGCGCGAGCGCCAGCCCCTTGCGGTCGAGAACCCCCGAGATGTTGGCGAGAGGGATCTCCTCGCTCGCCGCGGAGAACGCACCGGACCGGACGAACATGAGCCTCTGGTCCGTCACGATCAGAACACCGCTGTCGTTTGCCCTGCCCTGCTTCCGGACGGTCGTCGTCGCCGCGAGCACGCGCTCGTTGTCACGCAGCGCCTCCGAGGCGGCGCGCAGGCTCCTTTTCGACCCGAAGAGCGAGCCCTCCAGGGCTACTGCCTCGACCAGATCGCCGCGCAGACCGTCGGGGACCTTCGCCATCACGAGCCTCCATGGATGTGGGTGCCCCGAGATCCCGTCACAGGCTACAAGTGTTCTGCGGTAAGGGAGTTGAGGTCGGGGCAGGGCGGGCCCGAAGTGTAGCGGTCGGAGGACGTCACGGTCCCTGGAAGCGGACGATCCGCCTTCGGTGGTTGCCTATGCTCCGTGAGGCGGTGGACTCCGAGGCACGGGGCGGAGCACGGGGGCAGGGTCCTGGGTGTCCACTCCTCCTCCCTCATCGGCCCGGGTGGGTCATTCCCTGGGGGGAATTGTCGGGGTGGTGGGGGCGGCGCAGGCTGGGGGTATGAGCGCAGGAGTGAGTGATGACAGGTCAGTTGGGTATCGCGTCGGTGGAGTTGGCGCGGGCGTCGAGGGGTTGGTGCGGTGGGTGGGGGAGGTGCCGCGGCCCGGGGCGGGGGAGGTGCTGGTCCGGGTGCGGGCCGCGTCGCTGAACCGGCGGGACCTGCTGATCCTGGACGGGACGTACCCGCTGCCGGCCGTCGAGGGGGTGGTGCCGCTCAGTGACGGGGCCGGGGAGGTGGTCGCGGTCGGGGACGGGGTGCGGCGGGCCGCGGTCGGTGACCGGGTGGCGGTGACGTACTTCCGTCGCTGGATCGACGGGCCGATGACGGCGGCGCTGATCGGTGAGCAGTACGGCTGCAACCTGGGCGGGATGCTGGCCCGGTACCAGGTGGTCGACGAGGAGTCGGTGGTGCGGATACCGGCGCGGCTCTCCTTCGAGGAGGCCGCGACCCTGCCGTGTGCCGGGGTGCTGGCCTGGTCGGCGCTGACCGCCGGGGAGCGGCCGCCGGCGGTGGGCCAGAGCGTGTTGACGGTGGGCGGCGGGGTGGTGGCGACGTTCGGGATCCAGCTCGCGGCCGCGGCCGGTGCCCGGGTCATCGCGGTCACCTCCGGGGCGCGCAGGGCGGAGCGGTTGCGCGCGCTGGGCGCGGCCGAGGTGGTCGACCGGCGGGCCGTGCCCGACTGGGAGGAGGCCGTGCGCGAGTTCACCGGGGGCCGTGGGGTGGACCAGGTGATCGACGCGGTCGGGCCGGCGACGCTGGAGCGGTCGATCCGGTCGGTGGGGTTCAACGGGCAGCTCGCGCTGATCGGGGCGTTCGGGGCGAAGGACGCCGTGCTCGACCCGAACGTCTTCCTGGGCCGCTTCCTGACCGTGCGCCGGCCGGTGGTCGGCAGCCGCGCGACGTTCGAGTCGCTGCTCGCCGCGCTGGCCGAGCACGGCACCCGGCCGGTGATCGACCGGGTCTTCGGCTTCGAGGAGGCGAGGGAGGCCTACCGCTACTTCCGCGACGAGGAGCCGTTCGGCAAGGTCGTGATCAGCGTCGACTGAGCGCGCCGCCCGGTGGCGGCGGCCGGGCGCGGCGACGGCGGTTCGCTAGGGTCGCGGTGGCGGGCGAGGGGCGCCGGCCGGAACGGAGGACGGCTCGTGGGTGCAGTGGTGCTGTCGGGCAGGGAACTGGCCTCGGAGCTCCGGGAGGAGGTCACGCGGCGGGCGGCGGCGCTGGCGCAACGGGGCCGCCCGGTGCGCCTCGCGGTGGTCAGCGCGACCGACGACGGCGCCAGCGCCTGGTACGTCCGGTCGATCGCTTCGGCGGCGGCCCGGGTCGGGATCGTCTGCGACGTGCTGGAGCTCGGCCCGCAGGCCGGGCCCGAGCGGATCACCGAGACGCTGCGGACGCTGAGCGCGGACGACGAGGTGCACGGGATCATCCTGCAGACGCCGCTGCCGGCCGGTGCGGCGCTGGAGGACCTGGCCTCGGCGATCGTGCCGGGCAAGGACGTGGACGGCGCCAACCCGCTCTCGCTGGGGCGGCTGGCGGCCGGGCTACCGGCCTTCGCCCCGGCCACCGCGGAGGCGGTGGTGCGGCTGCTGGAGCACCACGGGGTGCCGACGGCGGGGCGTCGGGCCGCGGTGGTCGGGCGTTCCACGGTGGTCGGCAAGCCGGTGGCGCACCTGCTGCTGGACCGGGACGCCACGGTGACGGTCTGCCACTCGCGGACCCGGGAGCTGGCGGAGGTCACCCGGGCGGCCGACATCGTGGTGGCGGCGGTCGGCCGGGCCGGGCTGCTGACGGCCGACCACATCGGCGCGGGCGCCACCGTGATCGACGTGGGGACCAATCCGACGGCGGACGGCGGCCTGGTGGGTGACGTGGATCCCGCCGCGGCCGAGCGGGCGGGCGCCCTGACCCCGGTGCCGGGCGGCGTCGGGCCGGTGACGACCGCGCTGCTGCTGCGGCACACGGTGCAGGCGGCCGAGGGCTGAGCGCCCCCGGGCGCCCGCACCGTACGGCGGGCGCCGGGCGGGTGGGACGGTCGGGGTAGCCGGTGCTAGGGGTGATCGGTCAGCAGGGCGAAGAGGTGGCCGATGACGGTGCGCTCCTGCTCGTCGGAGCCGCGCCGGTAGCGCGCGGGGTCGGCCTCCACCCAGGCGCGCACGGGGCGGGCGCCCGCGGGCGAGTGGGTGATCTCGACCTCCACGATGCCGTGGCCGGTCCGGCCGCGGTGCCAGTGCACCCGGTCGCCGTCGAGGTAGCCGTGCCACCACTCGTCCGTCGAGTGCGCGCGCAGGCCGTGCCGGATCCGCTGCCACTGGGCCGGGGTCCAGCTCAGGTCGGGGACCGGAACGGGCTCGGGACGGCTGATCGGCGACAGGTCCGCGAAGTCGGCCGGGCCCAGGTCGGCGCCGGGCCGGTGCTCCGCCAGCCAGTCGGGCAGCGCCTCCACCGAGCCGTGCCAGCCGGTGGGGATGCCCTCGGTGCCGACCCGGGCCGCGACGATGCCGCCGACGATGGCGCAGGTGGTGTCCACGTCGCCGCCGACCGAGGCGGTGGCCCACAGGGCCTGCGGGAAGTCGGTCAGGTACCGGGCCGCGCACCAGAGCGTGAACGGCACCGTGTCGAGGGCGCTGACCAGCCGGCCGTTGCCGAGCCGGTGCGCCGCGTACGCGGCGTGCGGCTGGTCGAGCAGTTCGCGGGCCTCGGCGATGCCGTCGCGGACCCGGCTGTTTGGGGTCAGCTCCAGGACCGCCGCCAGCAGTTCTTCGGGGGCCAGCGGTTCGGTCCGGGCGCGGACGGCCCACGCGGCGGCGACCGCCACGGCCGTCGCGCCGGCGACGGCCTCGGGGTGGGTGTGCGTCACCCGCGCGGAGCCGGCGGCCTGCCGGGCGGCCTCGGCCGGGTCCACGGCGAACCAGGCCCCCAACGGCGCCACCCGCATCGCCGCGCCGTTGCCCCAGGAGCCCTGGCCCTGGAAGAGTGCCGCGGCCAGTTGCTCGTACGGACGGCCCTCGCGGACCAGGCGGAGCAGCACGTTCATGCCGGCGCCGTAGCCGCGGTCGAAGTCGTGGTGGTGGGCGAAGGACCGGGCCAGCTCGTGGGGCACCACGGTGCCGCGGTCCCGCAGGACGGCGAGGACCGAGCAGGCCATCTCCGCGTCGTCGGTCCACGGCCACGGGGACGGCGGCAGGCGGCGCTCGCGCAGGGCGGGGAGGTTGTCCGGGACGAAGAACTGGGCGCCGAAGGCGTCGCCGGTGGCCAGGCCGCGCAGCGAGTCGAGGGCGGCGGCGCGGTGGTCGAGGTCGGCCGGCAGGGCGGGCAGGGAGCGCGCGGCGCCGGCGGGGTGGGAGGAGGCGGTGGGGTGGGAGGAGGCGGTGGGGTGGGAGGAGGCGGTGGGGTCCGAGGGGTCGGTGGGAGGTGTCATCGCCGACCATCCTGCCGCGCGGCGGGCGGAGTTGCCAAGGTCGGCGCCGGCCGGCCCGGCAGCCTTCGGCCCGGCAGCCTTCGGCCCGGGAGCCGTCGGGCCGGCCCGGCAGGACGGTCGGCCGGGTCAGAGGGTGACGAAGGCGAAGCCCTTGGCCTTGAGCGCGGGCAGCACGGTGCGCAGCGCGTCGAGGGTCTGCGAGCGGTCGCCGCCGCCGTCGTGGCAGAGCAGGATGTCGCCGGGGCGGGCGGCCAGCAGCTTCTCGCTGATCTTGGCCACCCCCGGACGGGACCAGTCGCGCGGGTCGACGTCCCAGTCGATCGGGGTCATGCCGTACTTGGCGGCCGCGGCGAAGACGGCCGGCGACCAGTCGCCGCCGGGGGAGCGGAAGAGCGTGGGCGCCGGGGCGCCGGCGTCGACGATGACGGACTGCGCGTCGGCGATCTGCTGCTGGATCTGGGCGTCGGTGCGGTGCGAGAAGGGCTGCGGATGGGTCATCGTGTGGTTGGCCACCGTGTGCCCGTCGGCCGCGATCCGCCGGATCAGGTCCTTGTGGGCGTGGGCCTCGCTGCCGACCACGGAGAAGGTGGCGCGGATGTCGTACTGGCGCAGCAACTGCAGGACCTGCGGGGTGTAGAGCGGGTTGGGGCCGTCGTCGATGGTCAGCGCGACCGCGTCCGCGGGGGCGTCCGGGAGCAGGTCGTGGACCTTGTAGACGGGCTTGCCGCGCGGCGCGACCGCCGCGGCGGAGGGACTGGGCAGGCCGGACACCGCCTTCGGGTCGACCGGCGCGGCCGGGGAGAACGCGTCGGCCGGGCTCGGCGATCCGGCCGGGGCGGCGCCGTGCGCGTGGGCGCTCTGCGAGCAGCCGGTCAGGGCGGCCGAGGCGAACGTGGCCGCACCGAGGGCGGTCCAGGAGAGCAGGCGGCGGCGGGACGGCTGGGAGGGCTGGGCCGGCTGGGACGGCTCGGATATCGGCATCGGCGGTGACCTCTGGCTGGTCGTCGGGACGGCTTCCTCCTGGTCGACGCCGTACGGGCCCGAACAGTTCCTGGAGGTGGCCGGCGAGTCTTCGCCATGTTACTCAACTCGCCTGGGTGTCAGTGTAATTGGCTCTATCGAGTGAGGCGGCGTGGTAACACGCCGAGGGTGGTTCGCGGGGTTGCCGGGATCGCTGCGCAGGATGCGGGGAGCGACGAGGAGCACGAGGAGTCGGTCGTACGTCGCCTGTCGACCGGGGCGTCTGCACTGACCGTCCCGGCGGCCACGGCCGCTCCGGCCAGGGCGGTCAGTGAGTCGGCGGTCAGCGAGCCGGTTGCCGGGCGGGTGTTCCGGCGGCCGGCTCGGCAGTCGGGTCGAGGGCCGGAGTGGCCCTGTTCTCGGCGCCGAAGAACGGCAGGCAGGGCGTGAGTCCCTCGATCGTCACCGGGATCCGCCGGTGTTCGTGCCAGCCGCTCCGGGCGAGCCGCAGCCGGGTGGTGGTGGCGATCCGTCCGCGCACCACGTCCCGCTGCAGGCCGTCCGGCTGGTAGCCGAGCTTCTTCGACACCGCCAGCGAACCGGGGTTGTCCTCGAAGGCGCCGGAGACCGCCTCGCTCGCACCGAGTCCGGCGAAGGCCAACTCCAGGACGGCGGCGCGCATCTCGGTGCCGATGCCCCGCCCCTGGTGCGCCAGGCCCAGCCAGGAGCTGCTCTGCACGGTTCCCAGCACCGCGAAGTCCCGCGCCGAGAGCGTCTGCTGGCCGACCACCGTGCCCCCGCAGCGGACCGCGAGCGGAAGCGCCCAGCGCTCCGGCTGCCAGTCGCCGCGCCGCGCCCAGTGGTACTGGAGCACCGAGCGGGCCCGTTCGGTGGGCGGCAGTTCGGTCCAGGGCACCAGGAAGGGCATCCGGTCGGCGGGGTGGATGCCGGCGGCGGCCACCTCGGCCAGCGCCGCGAGCTCGTCCCCGTCGGGCAGCCGCAACTCCAGGCGGGGCGTGGTCAGGCGCAGGCCGAGCAGCGGCCATCGAGCGGTCAGCATACGGTCATTCTGGGTCCCGGCGGTTCCGGCCGGCACCTGCTTTTCACCGTTCTCGGCCCGTCCCACCCCCCCGGGCCGGGCCGGAGCCCGCGCGCCCTGTGGGCCGCGCCGGACGGTCCGTGGTCTGCTGGAGGGGAGTTCACGTGCACCGTCGCACGGTCCGCGATCCTGCCCACCGCCGGACCCCGCCCGAGCCGGGGCCCGTGCCCGCACCCGAGGAGCCCGTTGCCGATGCCCAGCCTCACCCATGACCGGGACGGATTCGCCCTGGACGGGAAGCCGTTCCGCATTCTCTCCGGCGCCCTGCACTACTTCCGGGTGGTCCCCGAGCAGTGGGACCACCGGCTCGCCCTGTTGCGCTCGATGGGGCTCAACACGGTCGAGACGTACGTGGCCTGGAACCTGCACGAACCACGGCCCGGCGACTACGACTTCAGCGGCCGGCTCGACCTGGTCCGGTTCGTGCAGAGCGCCGCGCGGCACGGCCTCAAGGTGCTGCTGCGGCCCGGTCCGTACATCTGCGCCGAGTGGGAGTTCGGCGGCCTGCCGGCCTGGCTGCTGCGCGACCCGGCGCTGCGGCTGCGCTGCTCCGAGCCGCGCTACCTGGCCGCCGTGGACCGCTGGTTCGACGTCCTGCTGCCGCGCGTGCTGCCGCTGCTCGCCGAGCGCGGCGGTCCGGTGATCGCCGTGCAGGTGGAGAACGAGTACGGCAGCTACGGCAACGACGCCGACTACCTGCGCCACCTCGCCGACGGGCTGCGCCGGCGCGGCGTCACCGGCCTGCTCTTCACCTCCGACGGACCGAACCACCCGATGCTGCAGGCCGGCACGCTGGCCGGCGTGCTGCCCACCGTCAACTTCGGCAACGGGGTGGCGGACTCCTTCGACCTGCTGCGCGGGTACGCGCCGGACGTCCCGCCGGTCTGCATGGAGTACTGGAACGGCTGGTTCGACGCCTGGGGCGAGCGGCACCACACCCGGGACGCCGCCGACGCCGCCAAGGTGCTCGACGAGATGCTCGCCGCCGGGGCCTCGGTCAACCTCTACATGGCTCACGGCGGCACCAACTTCGGCTTCCTGAACGGCGCCAACCTGACCGACGGCCGGCTGCGCCCCACCGTCACCAGCTACGACTACGACGCCGCGATCAGCGAATCCGGCCGGCCCACCGAGAAGTTCTGGGCGTTCCGCGAAGTCCTGGGCCGTTACACTGAGTTGCCCCCGCCACCGGAGGACGCGCCGGCCGACGTGCTGGAGCCGCGGACCCTCGCGCTGAGTGCCCCGCTGCCGCTGACGGTGCTGGCCGAGCAGGCGGCGTCCGCGCCGGTGCGGGCGCCGATGCCGCTGAGCATGGAGGAACTCGACCAGTCCTACGGCTTCGTGCTCTACCGCACCCGGGTCAGCGGCCCGCGCGAGGCGGCCCCGCTGGTGGTGGAGGGGCTCGGCGACCGGGCCCAGGTCTTCCTGGACGGCCGCCCGGTCGGCGTGCTGGACCGCAGCGCCGAGCCCGGCGGCGGCATCGAGCTGGCGGTGCCGGCCGGCGGCGCCCGGCTCGACCTGCTGGTGGAGAACCTCGGGCGGGTCAACTACGGCCCGGCGATGGCCGAACGGAAGGGCATCAGCGGCGGGGTGCGGCTGGGCGACCAGCTGCTGATGGACTGGTGGATGCACCCGCTGCCCCTGGACGACGTCAGCCGGCTGCCGTTCCCCGACGCCGCGCCGGCCCGCGACCTCGCCGGTACCCCGGTGCTGCGCCGGGCCGTCCTGGAGGTGGACCGGCCGGCCGACACCTTCGTGCTCACCGAGGGCCACGGCAAGGGTCTCTGCTGGGTCAACGGCTTCGCGCTGGGCCGCTACTGGGACATCGGTCCGCAGCAGACCCTCTACCTGCCGGGCCCGCTGCTGCGCCCGGGCCGCAACGAGCTGGTGCTGCTGGAGCTGCACGGCCCGGCGGGCGACGGTCTGGCCCTGGTCGGCGAGCCGGTGCTGGACCGGATGCCCGGCGACTAGCCGGCCGGCCTGCCCGGGCCGGAGGGGCGCCTCGGTCCGCCCGGACCGGCCGGGGCGGACCGGCCCGGGCCCGGTCAGGCCGGCCGGGTCGGTACGTGCACCGCGCGCGACTGGTTGCTCTCGCGGCGCCGGCCGGTGGTCCAGTCGATCAGGTCCGCCACGTCCTCGGCGGTCAGCGCGGGGATCGCCTCGAACGTGCCGGCCGGCTCGGCACCGATCCTGTGCCCGGCCATCCACCCCCTGCCCAGGGCGTTGCCGTTCCCGGGGTCGCCGGTACCGGCCTCGCCGTCGGCGCCCCGTCCTAGGCTGGTGACATGGAGAAGACACTGGGGGCGTTCCCGCGCTCGCGCCGCGCGCGGATCCGGCCCGAGGACGTCGGGCCGCCGGCGCCGGTGGTGGCGGCGCTGCCGGGAGGCGTGCCGGGGGCCCGGACCGCGGAGTGGGAGCGGACGGCATGACCGGGGCGCCGATCGAGTGGATCACCGTGCCCTCGCCGCTGCCGAGCGGGCCGCTGGGGGTGGGGGTGACCGGGCTCGGGGTGGCCGCGGTGAGCTTCTCGCCGGACGTCGACCCCGGCGGTCCGGCCGCCCCGGGCGCGGTGCGTTGCACGGACCGGCGGCGGGTGGCGGCGGTGGCCGGCCGGTTCGAGGAGTACTTCGCCGGTGCGCGGCGGGAGCTGGACCTGCCGCTGGACTGGCGGCTGGCGACCGGGCCGCACCGGCTGGTGCTGGAGACGCTGTACCGCACGGTGCCGTACGGCGAGACCGTCACCTACGGGCGGCTCGCCCAGCGCAGCGGGGCGTTCGACCAGGTGGCCCAGAGCCCGGGGCTGGCGGCCCGCGCGGTCGGCTCGATGATGGCCGCCAACCCGCTGCCGGTGCTGGTGCCCTGCCACCGGGTGGTGGCCTCGGACGGACTGGGCGGGTTCGGCGGCGGCCGGATCGGGCTGGACGTCAAGCGCTGGCTGCTGACCCTGGAGGGCTGGCTGGCCCCGACGCTGGACTGGGACGGACCGGGCTGACCTGACGGACCGGGCCGGGCCGGCCGCGCTGATCCTGCCGACCGTGCTGACCTTGCCGACCTTGCCGACCGGATTTCCGATTTTCCGTGCCGGGTCGGGCGGCGCTCGAATTCCCGAACAAGAAATCGAGCATGCTAGCTAGTCGTACTAATGGGTCCACGGCTTCAATCACTCGTACGAGTGATTGCCTGGCGCGCCTTTCGGCCCCACGCTGATTGCAGCAGTGTGAATCGAAGCGTGGGGGAGGGCCTTGTTATGACCACAGAGACGAATGCCGGTATTCCTGCCCAGAGCGGCCAGCAGCAGAGCCAGCAACAGCTGAGCCTCGGCACCGCGGCCGCCAGGAACCTTGCCACGACCACCAAGTCCGCGCCGCAGATGCAGGGCATCAGCTCGCGCTGGCTGCTGAAGATGCTGCCGTGGACCCAGGTCTCCGGTGGTACCTACCGGGTGAACCGTCGGCTCAGCTACGCGGTGGGGCGTGGCCGGGTCAGCTTCGTGAAGACCGGCGCCGAGGTGCGGGTGGTCCCGCCGACGCTGCGCGAGGTCCCGGTGCTGCGCGGCCTGGAGGACACCGCGCTGCTGACCGAGCTGGCGGGCCGCTTCGTGCAGCGCGACTTCCAGGCCGGCGAGCTGCTGGTCGAGGCCGGCCAGGAGATCAACGAGGTCTTCCTGATCGCCCACGGCAAGGTCAACACGATCGGCACCAGCAAGTACGGCGAGAGCGCGATCGTCGGCTCGCTGGCGGACGGTGACCACTTCGGCGACGAGGCGCTGACCCAGGCCGACGGGAACTGGCCGTTCACCGTGAAGGCCGCCACGGCCGGCACCGTGCTCGCGCTGCCCTGGCCGGCCTTCCAGGAGCTGGCGGACCGCTCGGAGGCGCTGCGCAACCAGATCCTGCAGTTCCTCGCCGACTCGCAGCAGTCGCAGAACAAGCACGGCGAGGCCGAGATCGAGCTGGCGGCCGGCCACGAGGGCGAGTTCGAGCTGCCCGGCACCTTCGTCGACTACGAGCTCGCCCCCCGCGAGTACGAGCTGAGCGTGGCGCAGACCGTGCTGCAGGTGCACAGCCGGGTCGCGGACCTCTACAACGAGCCGATGAACCAGATCGAGCACCAGTTGCGGCTCACCATCGAGGCGCTGCGCGAGCGCCAGGAGTACGAGCTGATCAACAACGCCGACTTCGGGCTGCTGCAGAACGCCGAGTACGACCAGCGGATCCAGACCCACTCCGGTCCGCCCACCCCCGACGACATGGACGACCTGCTGACCCGTCGCCGGGGCACCAAGCTCTTCCTGGCCCACCCGCGGACCATCGCGGCGTTCGGCCGGGAGTGCAGCGCCCGCGGCCTCTACCCGGAGCCGATCGAGGTGCAGGGCCAGCGGGTGGCGTCCTGGCGTGGGGTGCCGCTCTTCCCGTGCAACAAGATCCCGATCGTGGACGGGCACACCAGCTCGATTCTCGCGATGCGTACCGGTGAGGACAACCAGGGCGTGATCGGCCTGCACCAGACCGGTATCCCCGACGAGTACCAGCCCAGTCTCTCGGTCCGTTTCATGGGGATCAACGAGAAGGCCATCATCTCCTACCTGGTGAGTGCCTATTACTCGGCGGCCATTCTGGTCCCGGACGCCATCGGCGTGCTGGAGAACGTCGAAATCGCCCGCCCGCGGAGTTGAGTCGGTACTCTCGTTCGGCCGTCGGCTGCGCCGCGCTCCCGTCGTTCCGGTCCGCCGCCCCGCGATTCCCGTCGGGGCGGCGCCAACGGAGCCGTCGAACGAGATACCCGTGATGCGAATTCCTGTATTTCGCCCGACGTACTGGGGGGACCAGCGATATGGGTATCGAGACGCTCAGCCGCGACGATCGTGACGACCGCGACGGTCGCGACCAGCACGACGGGCGGTCCCGGGCCGCCACCGCAGGGGCGGCCACCGCCGTCCCGTTGACCCCCACGGCCGCGATGGCCGCCGCGGCCGGCCCGGCGACCCTGGTGGTCCCGGGGGTTCCGGCAGCCCCGGCGACGACCCTGCCGTCCGGCGAGGAACAGGCCGCGGCGGAGATCCTCGGCCGGGCCCGGGCCCTGGTGGACCCGGCGCTGCGGGCCGCCGTCGACTCGATGCCCGAGTCGATGTCCCGGGTCGCGGCCTACCACTTCGGCTGGACCGAGGCGGACGGCTCGCCCGCCGACGCGGACGCCGGCAAGGCGATCCGGCCCGCGCTGGTGCTGGCGGCCGCCCAGGCGTGCGCCGCCGCCTCCGCCGCCGCGCTGCCGGTCGGCGGTCCGTCCGCGGGCGGCGCCGGG
>NZ_BAAALF010000013.1:0-81666 GCF_039528135.1 Kitasatospora nipponensis
GTCCCGCGCGCGCCGAGGGGCCCGCGGCGCGGAGCGACGGGGCGGCCGCCGGGGCCGCCGGCGCGGGCGGTCGGCCATCGTCTCCTGACCGTGCGTCGGTTTCCGACGAATCGTCACTTCGGGCGTTGGTGCGGGGATATGACGCCGAGTTGATCGCCTTCCGGCGTGACCTGCACCGTCACCCCGAGCTCGGTCGCCAGGAGTTCCGCACCACCGGGCTGCTCTGCGACCGGCTGGTCGCGGCCGGCCTCGCGCCGCGGGTGCTGCCCGGCGGCACGGGTCTGATCGTCGATCTGGTCCCGCCCGGCACCCCCGACGGCACCCCGCTGCTGGCCTTCCGCGCGGACATCGACGCGCTGCCGATCGACGACGCCAAGTCGGAGGTCCCCTACCGCTCGACCGTGCCCGGCCGGGCACACGCGTGCGGCCACGACGTGCACACCTCGGTGGTGCTCGGGACGGCGCTGGTGCTCGCCGACGCCCTGCGCGAGGGGCGGCTGCGGCAGCCGGTGCGGCTGATCTTCCAGCCGGCCGAGGAGGTGATGCCCGGCGGCGCGCTGGACGTCATCGCGGCCGGCGGGATGGACGGGGTCGGACGGATCTTCGCGGTGCACTGCGACCCCAAGGTGCTGGTGGGCCGGGTGGGCCTGCGCACCGGCGCGATCACCTCGGCCTGCGACGCCCTGGTGCTGAGCCTGGACGGCCCCGGCGGCCACACCGCCCGTCCGCACCTGACCACCGACCTGGTCACCGCGATCGGCCGGCTCGCCGCCGACCTGCCCGGCGCGCTGGCCCGCCGGATGGACCCGCGCTGGGGGGTCAGCCTGGTCTGGGGCCGGATCACCGCGGGCTCCGCCCCGAACGTCATCCCGCAGCACGCCGAGCTGGAGGGCACCGTCCGCTGCCTGGAGCTGGCCGGCTGGCGCGAGGCGCCGGACGTCCTGCACGAGCTGCTCAGCAAGATGGCCGAGATCCATCGGGCGAAGTGGTCGCTGGACTACCGCCGGGGCGTCCCGCCGGTGGTCAACGAGGCCGAGTCGATCTCCCAACTGGAGACCGCGATGAAGCGGCAGTTCGGTTCCCGCGGTGGAGAGGTCGTGGAGGAGACGGAGCAGAGCCTGGGAGGCGAGGACTTCTCCTGGTACCTGGAGCACGCGCCGGGGGCGCTGGCCCGGCTCGGCGTGCGCGCTCCGCACGAGACGGCGGTGCGCGACCTGCACCAGGGGCGGTTCGACGTGGACGAGCGGGCGATCGGCATCGGCGTCGAGCTCTTCGTCTCGCTGGCCCTGGAGCACGCCCGGACCTGATCGACACCACGGTGTGCGACCCCTTCTCACGGTGCGCGGGAGAACGGACGGACGACGGCGCCTGGCCCGGGGAGGGCGGGCAGGCGTCGCGGGCGTGTGATACTGGAACGCTCGTACGTATTTGTCCTAGTTTGGTTGGTTCGAGTGCCACGGTTTGATAACAACCCGAATGGCCCGGCGACCCGTAATACAACCGTGTTCTACGCGCGTTACGGTGGCGTCCGACCACGCCAAACGGGTGTGTGAGAAGGAGATACTCCCTTGCGCCGTTCAGTAAAGCTCGCCGCGGTTGTGCTCACGGGTTCCCTGGGTATGGCCTCGCTCGCCGCTTGCGGCGCAAAGAGCACCGACAGCACCACCACCTCCGCCGGCGCGTCCGGCTCCGGTCTCAAGGTCGGCATGGCCTACGACATCGGCGGCCGTGGCGACCAGTCGTTCAACGACTCCGCCGCCCGTGGCCTGGACAAGGCCAAGAGCCAGCTCGGTGTCTCCGTGAAGGAGGCGGAGGCCAAGCAGGGTGAGGCCGACGCCGACAAGGAGGCCCGCCTGGAGAGCCTGGTCACCGCCGGCTTCAACCCGGTCGTGGCCGTCGGCTTCGTGTACCAGTCCGCCGTGGAGAAGGTCGCCAAGGCCCACCCGGACGTCAAGTTCGCGATCATCGACTCCGACTCGCCGACCCAGCCGTCGAACGTCACCTCGCTGGAGTTCACCGAGCAGGAGGGCTCCTACCTCGCCGGTGTCGCCGCCGCCCTGAAGACGAAGACCAAGGAGGTCGGCTTCATCGGTGGCGTCCAGAACGAGCTGATCAAGAAGTTCGAGGCCGGTTACCGCGCCGGTGTCGCCTCGGTCGACCCGAGCATCACCGTCGACGTGAAGTACCTGACCACCCCGCCGGACTTCAGCGGCTTCACCGACCCGGCCAAGGGCAAGGAGGCCGCGCAGGGCCTCCTGGACAAGAAGGACGACGTCATCTACAGCGCCGCCGGCTCTTCGGGCACCGGCGCCATCGAGGCCGTCTCCGACCGCGGCGCCTGGGCCATCGGCGTCGACTCCGACCAGGCCAACCAGCCGGCGCTGCAGAAGTACAAGGACCACATCCTCACCTCCATGGTGAAGAACGTGGACAACGCGGTGTACAAGTACATCGACAGCATCAAGAGCGGCTCGCCGCTGACCGGCGTGCAGAAGTTCGACCTCAAGGCGAACGGTGTCTCGCTGGCCACCACCGGTGGGCACATCGACGACATCAAGGGCAAGCTCGACGCGGCCGCCGCGGCGATCACCTCGGGTGCCACCACGATCCCGACCGCGCCGCCGGCCGGCTGACGCTCGTCGTCGCACCAGCACGCAAGTAGTACGCCAGTACCAGGGGAGGGGCCCGGTGGGTCGCGCGCGAGCGCACTCCGCCGGGCCTCTCCCGTACTCCCAGGCGTGGCTCCGGCCTGCCGCGGTACCCCCCCGCCGTATCTCCGGGCGCCCTCACCCGCGCTCCGTTCGTCCCGGCCTCCCCAGCGCAGCGAAGCGCTTGCTCACCACCAGGAGATCGCCATCACCGGTTCCGAACCCCCCCTGTCCAAGGGGGGTAACCCCAGCGCGGGGACGGCGACAGCGGCCGTCGAACTGCGCGGCATCACCAAGCGCTTCCCCGGTGTCGTGGCCAACCACGACATCGACATCACCGTCCGCACCGGCACCGTGCACGCCCTGATGGGTGAGAACGGCGCCGGCAAGTCGACGCTGATGAAGATCCTCTACGGGATGCAGCGCCCGGACGAGGGCACCATCGCGGTCAACGGCGAGCAGGTGGAGTTCCACAGCCCCGCCGACGCGATCGCCCGCGGCATCGGCATGGTCCACCAGCACTTCATGCTGGCCGACAACTTCACCGTGCTGGAGAACGTCGTCCTGGGCGGCGAGCACCTGTACGGCATCGGCGGCCGGGCCAAGGCGAAGATCAAGGAGATCTCCGACCAGTACGGCCTGAACGTGCGGCCCGACGTGCTGGTCGAGGACCTGGGCGTGGCCGAGCGCCAGCGCGTGGAGATCCTCAAGGTGCTCTACCGCGGCGCGCGGATCCTGATCCTGGACGAGCCCACCGCCGTCCTGGTCCCGCAGGAGGTCGAGGCGCTCTTCGGCAATCTGCGCGAGCTCAAGGCCGAGGGCGTCACGGTCATCTTCATCTCGCACAAGCTGCACGAGGTGCTCTCGGTGGCCGACGCGATCACCGTGATCCGCCGCGGCACCACGGTCGGCGACGCCGACCCGCAGCAGGTCACCGCCCGCCAGCTCGCCGAGCTGATGGTCGGTGCCGAGCTGCCCTCCCCGCAGAGCCGCGAGTCCACCGTCACCGACGTGGAGATGCTCCGGGTCGAGGACCTGCGGATCGCCAAGCCGGACGCCGAGGGCATCGAGCGCGTCGTGCTCGACGACATCTCGCTGACCATCCACAAGGGCGAGATCCTCGGCATCGCGGGTGTCGAGGGCAACGGCCAGGCCGAGCTGGTCGAGGCCATCATGGGCATGCTCCCGCTGGACGCCGGCACCGTGGTGCTGGACGGCACGGACCTGACCCGCACGCTGACCCGCGCCCGCCGCGAGGCCGGCATCGGCTACATCCCCGAGGACCGCCACCGGCACGGCCTGCTGCTGGAGGCCCCGCTCTGGGAGAACCGGATCCTGGGTCACGTCACCGAGGACCCCAACTCCAAGGGCTTCCGGCTCAACCCGTCCGGCGCCCGGCAGGACACCCTGCGGATCGTCGAGGAGTACGACGTCCGCACCCCCGGCATCGAGGTCACCGCGGCCTCGCTCTCCGGCGGCAACCAGCAGAAGCTGATCATCGGCCGCGAGATGAGCCACCAGCCCAAGCTGCTGATCGCGGCCCACCCGACCCGCGGTGTGGACGTCGGCGCGCAGGCGCAGATCTGGGAGCAGATCCGGGTGGCCCAGCGGGCCGGCCTGGCGGTGCTGCTGATCTCCGCCGACCTCGACGAGCTGATCGGGCTCTCGGACGCGATCCGGGTCATCTACCGCGGCCGCCTGGTCGCCGAGGCCGACCCGGCCACCGTCACCGCCGAGGACCTGGGCACCGCGATGACCGGTGCCGCCGCCGGCCGGATCGAGTCGGACGAGGTCGCGCTGGCCGAGGCCGCCCTGCTGGCCGCCGAGGAGCTGGGCCGCAGCGACGCCCCGGGCGGCGAGCCGATCGGCGCGCCGGCCGACGCCGTCACCGACGCCGACGCCGACGCCGATGCCGTCACCGTCACCGACGCCGATGCCGACGCCGCTGCCGGGTCCGACAGCGCGGCCGACGACGCCTCCGACGCCCCGTCCGCGGACGCGTCCGCTGCGTCGGACGGCACTCCGTCCGACGCCACCACCGAGACCGCTGCCGACGACCAGCAGACGGGGGAGTGACCGACATGACCACTTCGACCGAACCCGCCAAGCGCGGCTTCCTGCAGCGGATCGACCGCGAGCGCCTGCTGCTGGCGATCGCCGCCCCGGTGCTGGCCGTCGTCATCTCGGTGCTGATCAGCTCGCTGCTGCTGCTCGCCTCGGGCCGGGACCCGTTCCAGGCGTTCAACATCATGGGCACCTACGGCTCCGCCTCGGACGCCCAGGTCGCCACCCTGAACAAGGCGACGACCTACTTCCTCGCCGGTATCGCGGTCGCCTTCGGCTTCCGGATGAACCTCTTCAACATCGGCACCGAGGGCCAGTACCGCCTCGGCGCGCTGTTCGCCGCGTACGTCGGCGGTCAGGTGAACCTGCCGGCGTTCCTCGAGATCCCGCTGGTGCTGATCGTCGCCATGCTGGTCGGCGGGTCCTGGGCGGCCATCGCCGGTGTCCTCAAGGTCACCCGCGGGGTCAGCGAGGTCATCTCGACCATCATGCTCAACGCGATCGCCACGGCCGTGGTCGGCATGCTGCTGGTCCCCGGCGTCTTCGCGCCGGGCAAGAGCGTCAGCAGCAACACCATTCAGACCGTCAACATGGCACCCTCCAGCAACTTCTTCACCATCAGCACCCAGGGCGGTGACCTCTACGGCTTCATCATCCTGGCCGTGGTGATCGGCATCGCCTTCCAGCTGGTGCTCAGCCGCACCCGGTTCGGCTTCGACCTGCGCGCCACCGGCCGCTCGGAGACGGCCGCCGCGGCCAGCGGGGTCAACGTCAAGCGCATGGTGCTCACCAGCATGGTGGTCTCCGGCGCGCTGGCCGGCCTGATCGGCATGCCCGACCTGCTCTCCAGCTCGCACTACTACGGCCAGACCTTCCAGGCCGGCCTCGGCTTCACCGGGATCGCGGTCGCCCTGCTGGGCCGCAACACCCCGATCGGCATCGCCTTCGCGGCGCTGCTCTACGCCTTCCTGGACGTCACGGCGGTCCAGCTGCCGCTGCAGGGCGACTTCCCGCAGGAGATCGTCGCCGTCATGCAGGGCACCATCGTCATCTGCGTGGTCGTCGCCTACGAGCTGGTGCGCCGCTACGGCCTCAAGCGCCAGCAGCAGAAGGTCGGCGCCCAGCTCGCCGCTCAGGCCGCGTCGGCCGCCAAGAAGGAGGTCGCCGCGTGAGCACCGCGACTGCCACATCCCGTCCCAAGCCGGCCGGCAAGACGCCGGGCAAGGCCAACCGCAAGATGTCCTGGCCGGTGCTGCTCCTGCTGATCGCGGGCGCGCTGGTGCTCTTCTCGGCGGTCGGCGCCGCCACCGGCAACCACAGCCTGACCTCCTCGGGCCAGATCACCGCCGCACTCAGCGCCGCCGTGCCGATCGGCATGGCCGGTCTGGGCGGCCTGTGGTCCGAGCGGGCCGGCGTGGTCAACATCGGCCTCGAAGGCATGATGATCGCCGGCACCTTCTGCGGCGCCTGGGCCGGCTACCTGGTCAACCCGTGGGTCGGCGTGCTGGCCGGCATGGCGGGCGGCGCGCTCGGCGGCCTGCTGCACGCGCTGATCACGGTGACCTTCGGCGTGGACCACATCGTCTCCGGTGTCGGCATCAACATCCTGATCCCCGGCATCTGCGCGTACGTCAACAAGATCTACTACACCGACTACGTCTCGGTCGGCGCCGGCGCCAACCAGTCGCCGCCGGCCGACTCGCTGCCGCTGATCACCGTCCCGGGGCTCTCCGCCTTCCTGGACAAGATCGAGCTGCACCACTGGTTCCTGATCTCGGACATCGCGGGCATCCTCGGGGGCCTGGTCACCCAGCTCTCCGTGGTGACGGTCTTCGCCGTCGTGCTGATGGTGGCCAGCTACTTCGTGCTCTGGCGCACCACCTTCGGCCTGCGGCTGCGCTCCTGCGGTGAGAACCCGACCGCGTCCGAGTCGCTGGGCGTCAACGTCTACAAGTACAAGTACATCGCGGTCGTCGCCTCCGGCGCCTTCGCGGGCCTGGCCGGCTCCTACCTCTCGCTGGTGCTGGCGCACTTCTACAAGGACGGCCAGACCGGCGGTCGCGGCTTCATCGGCCTCGCGGCGATGATCTTCGGCAACTGGATGCCGGGCGGCCTGTCGGTCGGCGCCGGACTCTTCGGCTTCACCGACAGCCTCCAGCTGCGCGACGCCGACGCGGTGCACGACCTGATCCTGATCCTGGCGATCGCGCTGGCGCTCTTCGCGCTCTGGCAGGCCTGGCGCCGCAAGCTGGTGCCGGCCGCGGTCACCCTGGTGGCGGCCGGTGCGCTGGCGACCTGGTACGCGATGAGCAACGCGGTGCCGCGCCCGCTGATCGTGGCGACGCCGTACATCATCACGCTGGTCGTGCTCTCGCTGGCCACCCAGCGGCTGCGGCCGCCGAAGGCCGACGGCCAGATCTACCGCAAGGGTCAGGGCAAGTGACGGACACCCAGCAGCTCTCCCCCGACTGGGAGGCGCTGCGGGCCGCGGCCCGGGACGCGATGTCCCGGGCCTACGCCCCCTACAGCAAGTTCCCGGTCGGCGCCGCGGCCCTGGTCGACGACGGCCGCACGGTCACCGGGTGCAACGTCGAGAACGCCTCGTACGGGCTGGGGCTGTGCGCGGAGTGCGGGCTGGTCTCGGCGCTGTACGCGAGCGGCGGCGGCCGGCTGGTCGCCTTCACCTGCGTGGACGGCGCCGGGCAGGCCCTGATGCCGTGCGGGCGCTGCCGCCAGTTGCTCTACGAGCACGGCGGTCCCGAGTTGTTGGTGGACCTGCCCTCGGGCATCAAGCCGATGACCGAGGTCCTGCCGGACGCCTTCGGACCCGAACGGCTGTAATGCCCACAGCCTGCGGTTCCGGCGGCGGACGGTAGTAGCCGCGCGTCGTGTGACGCGCGTAGAGTGACGCGGGGGCGGCTTGAGCAGTGGCCGCCCCCGCGTTGCCGTTTCCTGAGCGTTTCCCACAGGGTTTCCCTGAGCGTTGCCTGCTGCGTTTCCTTCAGCGTTTCCCAGACGGTTCTCCCTCCCTCCCTGGAGCACATCCCATGGACGTCATCTCCGTCATCACCGCCAAGCGCGACCGCCGCGAGCTGACCGATCCCCAGATCGACTGGGTGATCGACGCCTACACCCGCGGCGAGGTGGCCGACGAGCAGATGTCCGCGCTGGCGATGGCCATCCTGCTGAACGGCATGAACCTGCGCGAGATCGGCCGCTGGACCGACGCGATGATCCGCTCGGGCGTCCGGATGGACTTCTCCGCGCTCGGCGTGCCCACCTCCGACAAGCACTCCACCGGCGGCGTCGGCGACAAGATCACCCTGCCGCTGGCCCCGCTGGTCGCCGCCTGCGGTGCCGCCGTCCCGCAGCTCTCGGGCCGCGGCCTGGGCCACACCGGCGGCACCCTGGACAAGCTGGAGTCCATCCCCGGCTGGCGCGCGCTGCTCTCCAACGAGGAGATGATGAGCGTCCTGCACGGCGCCGGCGCGGTCATCTGCGCCGCCGGCGACGGCCTGGCGCCCGCCGACAAGAAGCTCTACGCGCTGCGCGACGTGACCGGCACGGTCGAGGCGATCCCGCTGATCGCCTCCTCGATCATGTCCAAGAAGATCGCCGAGGGCACCGGCGCCCTGGTGCTCGACGTCAAGGTCGGCTCCGGCGCCTTCATGAAGAACCTGGCCGACGCCCAGGAGCTGGCCCGCACCATGGTGGGCCTGGGCCGCGGCGCTGGCGTCAACACCGTCGCGCTGCTGACCGACATGTCCACCCCGCTGGGCCTGACCGCCGGCAACGCCCTGGAGGTGCGCGAGTCGGTCGAGGTGCTGGCGGGCGGCGGACCGGCGGACGTGGTCGAGCTGACCCTGGCGCTGGCCCGCGAGATGCTCGCGGCCGCCGGCGTGCACGGCAAGGACCCGGCGCAGGCGCTCAAGGACGGCTCCGCGATGGACCACTGGCGCCGCATGATCACCGCCCAGGGCGGCGACGTGGACGCCCCGCTCCCGGTCGCCCGCGAGCAGCACGTGATCGCCGCCCCGGCCACCGGCGTGCTCACCGCGCTGGACGCCTACGCGGTGGGCGTCTGCGCCTGGCGCCTGGGCGCCGGCCGCGCGCGCAAGGAGGACCCGGTGCAGGCCGGCGCGGGCGTCGAGATGCACGCCAAGCCCGGCGACCGGGTGACCGCCGGCCAGCCGCTGCTGACCCTGCACACCGACACCCCGGAGAAGTACGAGTACGCGATCGCGGCGCTGGAGGGTGGCATCGAGGTCTCGCCGCTGGGCACCGAGTTCACCCCGGCGCCGATCGTGCTGGACCGCATCGCGTAACCGGCGCGACGAACTCCCGGGGCGCGCTTGTTGGGGGCGCGCCCCGGGGCTTTTCCGGTTTCAGCCGAGTGCGCCGTCGCGGACGGCGGTGGCGAAGGCGGCCCAGCCCGCGGGGGTGAAGCGCAGGGTGGGGCCGTGGGGGTCCTTGGAGTCACGCACGGGGACGGCGCCGGTGTGCGCGTAGGCGGGGGCCCATTCGATGCAGTTTCCGCTGTTGCCGTCGGAGTGGCTGCTCTTCACCCACACCGCGCTCGACAGATCCAGAGGCTGAGACATGGTCAAACTCCTTCAGGAGATGGCAGATCAGCTCGGCAGAGTCCCGCTCGGTGAGGGCCTGCGCACGGGTTTGATCATAGGCGTCGATGAATTGGCCGAGCTGTCCGTTGTCCTCGATGAAGTGCCCTTTGGCGAGGCTCTCGGAGTAGATGCGGCGGCGGCCGTTCGGCATCTCCAGGACGACCATGCCGGCCATCGGCATGTGGCTCGACTCGCCGGTGCCGAACGGGACCACCTGGACGGCGATGTTGGGACGGCGACCGAGTTCCAGGAGGTGGGCGAGCTGCTCCCGCATGATGAGCGGGGATCCCACCACACGGCGCAGGGTGCCTTCGTCGAGCAGGCTCACGAGCATGGGGCCGCCCGCGGCGAGGATCCGGTTCTGGCGACCGAGGCGGGCCCGCATCCGTTCGGCGAGTTGCTCATCGGACTCCCGCCAGTTGCGCGCGGTGAACAGGGCGCGCATGTACTCCTCGGTCTGCAGCAGCCCTGAGATGCGGCCGGTCTGGAGCTCGTGGATCCGCTCCGCCAGCGCCTCCGCCTTTCTGAACTCGTCGAACCAGTCCCAGTCGGGATGTGGGATGGCGAGGTAGGGGGCGATGAGCTCGTAGGCCGTGACCAGCTGACCCTTGCTGCCCAGGGCGGTGTCCAGCAGCTCGGCCCAGTCGCGGCTCGGGGCGGTCCGGCCGCTCTCCAGGTAGCTGATCGTCGAGGGGTGGGCCACGGCGCGGTCGGCCAGCTCGCTCTGCGAGATCTCGGCGGCTTCGCGGAGGTCCTTGAGTACGGTGCCCCAGATCTTCGGCTGGGCCGGAAGGGGCCTCGGCGGGGCGGGTGCCGGTGGCTTTCGCGTGACCATGGGTGTCTCCCCCTGGGCGTGAGTCGACAGCAGGAGTGCGACTCCTGGTAGCTGATCTATCACGCAGGGGAGGCGGCGTGTGCGGAGAACGGGGAAATCTCAACCCTTGCGGTGACGACGCGCCGGACCGTCAGCCGTAGGTGAGCAGGTCGCCGGTGTCGATGGTCCAGGGGCCGACGATGATGCGGTCACCGAAGGCGAAGGGCGTGCGGGAGCGGTAGTTGGGCTGCGAGTGCACGATCCCGGTGCCGTCGCGGGGGTCGACCAGCAGGTAGTGCGGGATGCCCATGGCGGCGTAGTCGGCCACCTTGTCGTGGTAGTCGTTCTCGGGGTTCGACCGGGAGACGATCTCGACGACCAGCAGGACCTCGTGCGGCAGGACCGCCGGCGGTTCGCTCTCCGGCGCGGCCTCGGCGAAGACCATGAGGTCGGGGCGGCGCAGCCGGCCCAGACCCGCGTCCTGCAGATCGGCCCCGGCGCGAGCGAGGAATCCCGGGTGGGTCTTCGGCAGTTGGAGGTGCAGTTGCCGGGCGATGCGAGCCACTGCGAGTTCGTGGCGCCGGACCGGGGGGAGCGTCAGGACGATCCCCCCGTGGGCGATCTCGACCTTCCCCACCCCCGGCAGCTCTGGCAGGTGCTCGGCGATCCTGCGGAGCCGGGCGAACGTCGACGGGCCGATGCTCATGGCCGCACAGTACCCAGTGCCGTCGTGCGGCGGGTGCGGACGGCCTGGCGGGTGGCGTACAGGGTCACGGCGGCGGCCGCGGTCATCGCGAGGAGGCCGACCAGGGCGGAGCCGGTCCAGCCGACCGCGTGGTAGGCGTCGGCGCCCAGGGTGCCGCCGAGGCTGTTGCCGACGTAGTAGGCGATCAGGTAGAGCGCGGAGGCCTGGGCGCGGCCGTGGTCGGCGGTGCGGCCCACCGCGGAGGAGGCGGTGGCGTGGCCGGCGAAGAACCCGGCGGTGATCAGCACCAGGCCGAGCAGCGCGCAGGGCAGTGAGTCGACCAGCGAGAGCAGCAGGCCGGCGGTGGTGAGGGTGATCGCCACGTACAGCGCGCCGCGCCGGCCCAGCCGGGCGGCGAGGCGGCCGGCGGCGGCCGAGGTGCCGGTGCCGACCAGGTAGACCACGAAGATCGAGGCGGCGATCGACTGCGGCAGGTGGAAGGGCGCGGCGATCAGGCGGAAGCCAACCGTGTTGTAGACCGCGCCGAAGACCGCCATGAAGAGCATCCCGAGCGCGTACAGCCGCAGCAGCAGCGGGTTGCGCAGGTGCGCGCCGACCGTGCGGGCCAGCGCCCGTCCGTCCACCGCGGTGCGCCGGAAGTGTCGGGCGGTGGGGATCAGCAGGCGGAAGGCGGCCACCGCCACCAGCGCCAGCAGCGCGGAGGCGGCCAGCCCCCAGCGCCAGCCCCAGGCGGCGCCGGCCCAGCCGGCCACCAGCCGCCCGCCCATCCCGCCGATGCTGTTGCCCGCCACGTACAGGCCCATCGCCGAGGACAGCGCGCTGGGGTGCACCTCCTCGGCCAGGTAGGCCATGGCGGTGGCGGGCAGGCCGGCGAGCGCCGCGCCCTGGAGGGTGCGCAGCACCACCAGGGTGGTCAGGTCCGGGGCGAAGGGCAGGGCGAGGGCGATCATCGAGGCGGCGAGCACGGAGGCGGTCATCACCGCGGTGCGGCCGTGCCGGTCGGAGAGCACGCTGGCCGGCAGCAGGCCCAGCGCCAGTCCGAGGGTGGCCGCCGAGGCCGTCCAACTCGCCTGGCCCGGCGTCAGGTTCAGGTCGCTGGAGAGCAGCGGCAGCAGGCCCTGGGTGGAGTAGAGCAGGACGAAGGTGGCGATGCCGGCGGCGAAGAGCGCGAGGTTGGAGCGGCGGAAGTCACGCTGGCCGGGGCGCAGTCGCCGGTCGGTGGTGGGGGTGGCAACGGTGGTGGCGTGGGGTGCGGCATCCGGGGCGGCGGTGGCAGGAGCGGACGCCTCGGTGACGACGGGAGGCATGGCACTGACGCTAGACCTGGCGCGTTCCATGCGTCCAATACATGAATTCGGCAGAATCCATACCGTGCTGCATGAGGAATCGATCACCCAGGGAACCGCCGAGCTCGACCCGGACGCCGCCGCCGTGCTGCTGGCGCCGCGGCTGGCCCAGTTCGCGGCGGTGGCCCGCCTCGAACACGTCACGCGCGCGGCGCAGGCGCTGGGCATGCCGCAGCCCACGCTGTCGCGGGCGGTGGCGCGGCTGGAGGAGGAGCTGGGGGTGGCGCTCTTCGCCCGGCAGGGGCGCACGGTCCGGCTGACCCGGGCCGGGCGGCTGCTGCTCGGGTCGGTGGAGCGGGCGCTGACCGAGCTGGAGCGCGGGGCGCAGGCGGCGCGCGAGGAGGCGGACCCGGCCGGGGGCCGGGTGGCGTTCGGCTTCCTCCACACCATGGGGACGGACGCGGTGCCGGCGCTGCTGCGCGGGTTCCGGGCCGACCGCCCGCGGGTGCGGTTCCAGCTGGTGCAGGACTACGTGGGCGCGATGCTGGAGCGGTTGTGGGCCGGCGAGCTGGACCTCTGCCTGGTCTCGCCGATGCCCACCGATCCCGAGCTGGCGGCCCGGCAGATCGACGAGCAGGTGCTGCACCTGGCGGTGCCGGCCGATCACCGCCTCGCCGGCCGGTGCCGGATCCGGCTGGCGGAGGTGGCCGAGGAGCCGTTCGTCGCACTCGAGCACGGCTACGGCCTGCGGGCGATCACCGACGGCTTCTGCGCGGAGGCCGGCTTCAGCCCGCGGATCGCCTTCGAGGGCGAGGAGGCGGAGACCCTGCGCGGGCTCGTCGTGGCCGGGCTCGGGGTGGCGCTGCTGCCGCCCGGGCCGGTGCCGCGGCCGGGCGTGGTGGAGCTGGCGGTCACCGCGCCGCGCACCCGCCGCGCGATCGGACTGGCCTGGGTGGCCGGGCGCCCGCTCACCCCGCCGGCGGCCGCCTTCCGCGACTTCGTGCTCTCCCGGCGCGGGCGGCTGCTGGCGCACGACTGACCGCCTGGCCGCCCGTCTGCCCGACCGCCGGCCTGCCTGCCTTCCTGGCTGCCGGCCGGCCGGCCGACCTGCCGCGGGCGCCACCCGCGGCTCAGTCGACCAGCGGGTAGCGCCCGGAGTTCAGCAGCGCCAGCACCGCGTCGGTGCGGGCCTGCGGGGCGGCGTAGTCCGGGTGCGCCTGCAGCACCGCGGCGGCCTGGTGCAGCCGGCGCAACTGCGTGGCCGCGGCCACCACCTCGCGCGCCGCGGCCACGTCGCGCCCGCCGGGGCTGACCGGGTGGGTGGCGAGGGCCGGCCGGCGGGGGTCGAGCCGGCCCGACCGCACCGCCGTGTCGACCCGCCTGGCGCACCGGCAGGCCGCCGCCGGATTGACGATCCCGCAGCTGGCGCCCATGAAGGCCCGGATCCGCCGGCGGGCCCGTTCCAGCCGCTTGCGGTAGGTGGCCGGCGTGGTGTCCAGGATCCAGGCGGCCTCCGCCCCGGGCAGCTCGAAGACCTCGCCCAGGACGTAGGCCACCCGCTCCTCGCGGGCCAGGCACTGCAGGACGGCCTGCGAGCAGCTGAGCCGGACCTCCTCGGAGAGCAACCGGGCCTCCGGGCCCTCGTAGTCGGCCTCCGCCAGGCCCTCCAGCAGCTTCTCGCCGAACACGTCCAGGGTGAGCCCGGCCGCCTCCGGTCCGGACCTGCGGCGCAGCCCCAGCAGGTAGGTGACGCCGATCCGGTAGGCCCAGGTGAGCAGCCGCGCCTCGGCCCGCCAGGTGGCCAGCCGGGTGATCACCTTGATCAGGATCTCCTGGGTGGCGTCCTCGGCGTCCGCCGGCCGCCAGGCCATCCGCAGGGCCAGCCGGTAGAGCGGGTCCTGGAGCCCGCGGACCACCTGTTCCAGCGCCGCCCGGTCGCCGTCGACGGCACGGGCGACCAGGGCGACCTCGGCCGCGAGCTCGGGAGAGGGTCCGGCGTCGGGTCCGGGCGCGGGCGCGGGCTGCGCGGTGGGTCGGGTCTGGGTCATGCGCCCGAGCCTGCCACGGCCAGCCGGTGGCGTTCGAGCCAGTTCGCGATCGCCGAACCGATCGCCACCGGCTGGTCCTCGGGCGCGTGGTGGCCCGCCCGGCCGATCGACTCGACCTCCAGGGCCGGGAAGGTCCGCGCGGCCCACGCGGCGTTCTCCGCCGAGCCCATGCCCACGCCGTTCTCCACCGTCATCAGCAGCTTCGGCACCTCGGGGGTCCCGGCCAGCCACCGGCCGTAGTCGAGCATCCGCTGGTGCACGTCGGCCGGCTCGCCGTCGAAGGGGATCTCGCACGGCCAGGCCAGCAGCGGCCTGCGCGAGGCGGGGTCCGGGTAGGGCGCGCGGTAGACGTCGTGGTCCTCGGGCGCGAGGCCGGTGACCACCCCGTGCGGCAGGTTGAACTCGATGAAGGTGTTCTCCTCCAGCAGCTTGGCCGCGCCCTGCGGCGTGCGGTACGAGCGGAACAGCTCGGCGCCCTGCGGGGGGAGGTCCGACCAGCTCAGCGGGCGCAGGAAGGTCTCGACCAGCGCCACCGCGCGCACCCGGCCCGGGTGCCGGGCCGCCCAGTCCAGGCCGAGCGCGCCGCCCCAGTCCTGGCCGACGACGACCACCTCGCCCAGCTCCATGGCCTCGAACCAGGCGTCCAGGTAGCGGACGTGGTCGACGAAGCGGTAGTCGATGTCGGGCTTGCCGGAGGCGCCCATGCCGATCAGGTCGGGGGCCAGGCAGCGGGCCCGGTCGGCGACCAGCGGGGTGACGCCCCGCCACAGGTGGGAGGAGGTGGGGTTGCCGTGCAGGAAGACCACCGGCAGGTCGCCGCCGCCGGTCTCGGTGTAGGCGATGAACGAGTCGTGGACGGCGACGGTCCGGGGGGCGGTGGTGATCACGGTGGCGGATCCTTCCGGGTCGGGTGGTGCTGGTACTCGGTTGGATGCGCGGGAGGGGGCCGTTGTGACCGGTGCGGCCGAACTTTTTTCCGGCGCGGCCCACCGCGGAGGAGACGGTGACCTGGCCGGCGGCGTGATCGTCGTGGCGAGTAGGAATCTACGCGCGTAGGCGCTACACTTCCGCGATGGAGAAGCAGATCACCGTCCCCGCGGGCACCACGGCCCCGCGTGTCCCCACCGCCGACCAGATCCGCCGCGCCCCCAAGGTGCTGCTGCACGATCACCTGGACGGCGGCCTGCGCCCCGAGACGATCGTCGAGCTGGCCGCCGCGTGCGGCTACCAGGGGCTCCCCACCACCGACCCGGCCAAGCTCGGCATCTGGTTCCGCGAGGCCGCCGACTCCGGTTCGCTGGTCCGTTACCTGGAGACCTTCGCGCACACCTGCGCCGTCATGCAGACCCGTGACGCGCTGGTGCGGGTCGCCGCCGACTGCGCGGAGGACCTGGCCGCCGACGGCGTCGTCTACGCCGAGGTCCGCTACGCGCCCGAGCAGCACCTGGAAGCCGGCCTGAGCCTGGACGAGGTCGTCGAGGCGGTCAACGAGGGCTTCCGCCTCGGTGAGGCCAACGCCCGCGCCAACGGCCACCGGATCAAGGTGGGCACGCTGCTCACCGCGATGCGCCACGCCGCCCGCTCGCAGGAGATCGCCGAGCTGGCCAACCGCTACCGCGACGCCGGCGTGGTCGGCTTCGACATCGCGGGCGCCGAGGCCGGTCACCCGCCGACCCGCCACCAGGGCGCCTTCGACTACCTCAAGGGCGAGAACAACCACTTCACCATCCACGCGGGCGAGGCCTTCGGCCTGCCGTCGATCTGGGAGGCCCTGCAGTGCTGCGGCGCCGACCGGCTCGGCCACGGCGTGCGGATCATCGACGACATCACCGTCCACGAGGACGGCACCGTCGCGCTGGGCCGCCTGGCCGCGTACGTGCGCGACAAGCGGGTCCCGCTGGAGATGTGCCCGACCTCCAACCTGCAGACGGCGGCGGCGAGTTCGTACGCCGAGCACCCGATCGGGCTGCTCAGCCGGCTGAAGTTCCGGGTCACCGTCAACACCGACAACCGGCTGATGAGCGGGACCAGCATGAGCCAGGAGTTCGCGCACCTGGTGGAGGCGTTCGCGTACGGGCTGGACGACATGCAGTGGTTCACCGTGAACGCCATGAAGTCGGCCTTCCTGCCCTTCGACGAGCGCCTCGCGATGATCAACGAGGTGATCAAGCCGGGCTACGCCGAGCTCAAGGCCGAGTGGCTGTTCGGGGCGTCGGCCTGACGGTCGATCAACTCGCCTCGGGGGGCTGGCGGTAGGACTGTCGGACGAGTAATCCGAGTGGGTGACGCGCCTTTGGTCCGTGCGTGGCGCTGTGTCTACGGTGAGCCAGTCACTGCTGACACGGACACGGTGCGGCGGCGTGAGCCATGGCGCCTGCCTCGGTGCGCGCCCCGCGCCTGCCCGCCCACCAGCCCCCCGAGGACACGAGGACGCACTCATGAAGCAGGCCACTCTCAAGGCCGCCGGTACCGTGGCGCTCGGCGTCGCCGTCGCGGCGGTCGCGGCCGGTTCGGCCTCGGCCGCCGCCAGCGGCGGTCTCGGCCTCCCCACCAGCGCGCTGGGGGACACCGGTAGCCTGACCAGCTCGCTCAACAAGGCGCCGGCGGTCGGCGGCCCGGTCTCGCAGACCACGGGCATGCTCAACCCGAACGCCGGCAGCCAGGCCCCGGCCTCCGCGGAGGGCCAGGCCGCCGAGCGTGCCGTGCCGGCCGGTGCGACCCGCGGCCTGCCGGTCGGGGCGGTGCAGGGCGCGGTCTCCAAGGCGCCCGTCGCCGGCGCGCTGGGCAGCCTGGTCCCGGTGGGCGGTGGCCTGCCGATCGGCGGCTGACCGGCGGCGGCCCACCGGCGCCTGACCGCCGTCCGCCGCCCGCCGTCACCATGCCGACAGGGCCGCCCGCTCCGCGTGTCGCGGGGTGGGCGGCCCTGTGCCGTGCCGGGTGGGGCGCGCGGTGGCGCGGGCCGGTCACGGCTCCTGCGGCAGGAGGAGCCAGAGCGCCAGGTAGATCAGGAACTGCGGCCCGGGCAGCAGGCAGGACGCCAGGAAGATCAGTCGCACGGTCCACGCGGTGAGGCCGAAGCGCTCGCCGATACCGGCGCAGACGCCGGCGAGGATGCGGTTGTGCCGGGGGCGGGCGAGGGTGCGCATGGTGGTCTCCGAGCTTTCGCGGGGCGGTCCCGGTTGCTCCCGGGTGGCTTGACTCCATCGTGGCCGCCGGCGGACCGAGCGGCGTCAGCCCGGATGCCGATCCGGCACCCCGGAGTCTGCGAGGGGCGGCGCGGCCCTCTCTCGGGGTCGGCGTCAGGGTCGGCCCTGAGCACCGGGGGGCCGCCGGGGCGCGGCGGCGGGCGGCGGGGAGCGGAGTTCGGTGCGGGGAGCGGTGGTGGGCCGGGCGGGGCTCAGCGGCGGCCGTGCTCGACCAGGCCGGCCGGGACGGGGCCGGCGGTGAGCACCGAGGCGGGGGCGCCGGTCCTGACCGGGGCGGAGAGCCGCAGCACGGTGGGGGTGGTCGGGGCCGCGCTCTGCGGTGCGGTCGGGCCCGCGGTGGTGCGGGTGGCCGGTGCGGGCCCGGCCGGCGCGGTCGCGGGTGCGGTCGCCGGCGCCGGGGCGGGTGCGCCGCGGGGCACGGACCGGCCGTGGGTCCGCAGTGCGGCCCGGCCGTACGGCACGACCGCCAGGTGCGCCAGGGCGGCGCCGAACACGGCGAGCAGCACGTCGTCGACGTTGAGGATGCGGGTGCCGAGCCAGGTCTGCAGGACCTCCAGCGCGGTGGCGATCACCCCCGAGGCCGCCGCGGCCTGGAGGAACGAGGGCAGCCAGGCCCGCCGCAGCCGTCCGCCGACCAGCGGGAGCAGCACCCCCAGCGGTGCCCCGCCGAGCAGCGGCCCGGCCAGTGCGCGCAGCGCGTCCGTGGAGCCGAGTGCCAGCGCGCGGTGGATCGAGGAGAACGGGGTGAGGTTGGCGTCGTAGGCCCAGGGGCCGGTGGGCGTCGACCGCAGCGCGAACCAGCCGGCGACCAGGAGGTACAGGGCGAGCAGCACCGCCCCCAGCAGGCGCAGCCGCACCGGCACCGCCTCGGGGCCGTGTTCCGGTGTGGACGGAAGGCCGCTTGCCGACAGGCCCGCCACGGGCTGCCGGTCGTCTCCGGTTCGCACACTGTCGCGCGCGCTCGGCGCGCCGGTGCCGTCTCGCTGCACGCTCCCCAGGACGCGTGTGCCGGGGCGGGTGGTTCCCGTGGGTGGCCGGATCGGTTCGGGCCCGACCCTCCCCGCCCGCCCGGCGGATCCGGTCGCACCGGCCCTGAGGTGCGGTTTCGGCCGTACGGGCGGGGTCCGGAGGGGGGCAGCCGCACGGCCGTTCGGTCGGGCCGGATCCCGCTTTCACCCGGACGGCCCAGAGCCGACAGGCCTCAGTCGCAGCGCTGGGCGGTGTTCGCGCTCGGGGTGGTGGAGGGCAGGGCGCTGAAGAGGCTGCCGCCGGGGGTGGCCGGCGCCGCGCTGGGGGTGCTGGTGGGCGCGGGCGAGACGCTGGGCGCGGCGGAGGCCGACCGGGTCGCCCCCTTGGCGACGGTGGGCGCCGGGGTGGTCGGCGCGGCCGGCGGGTGCACCGGGCTCGAGCAGGCGGTGCGGCTGGCCGGCGCGCCCGCGTCCACCGGGATCGCGGTGGGCCGGATCCCGCAGCCGGTGGCCAGCGCGCTGGTGAGCGCCGCGACGCCCAGGGCCGCGGCCCAGCGCCGGTACCGCCCGTGGCGCCCCGGCACGGCTGCGTCCGCTCCCGTCATCGTCGTGGTCCTCACGGTCCTCGCCCCGGACCGCTGCCCGCTACCGCTGACCTGCATCACCGTCCAGCCCTCCGCCCGGGTCCGTCCTGCGGGCCCCCCGAGCTTCGCACGTCCGCCGGGCCGCCCGCGCCGCCCGGGTCGTGCGGCGCCAGGCCGTCGCGGGCCGGCGGGACCAGCGGCAGGCGCAGCGTGAACACCGCGCCGCCGGTGCCGGCCGGGGCGTTGGCGGCGGTGATGGTGCCGCCGTGGATCTGCGCGTTGGCCATCGCGATGGAGAGCCCGAGCCCACTGCCCTCCGAGCGGGCCCGCCCCTTGTCGGCCTTGTAGAACCGGTCGAAGACGTGCGGCAGCACGTCCGGCGGGATGCCCGGACCGCTGTCCGAGACCGCCACGACCACCTCGCCGGCGCCGGTCGGCCCCACCCCGCGGCTGACGCGCACCCGCACCGGCGAGCCGCCGTGCTTGAGCGCGTTGCCGATCAGGTTGGCGAAGACCACGTCGAGCCGGCGCGGGTCGACCACGGCCAGGATCCCGCGCGGGGCGTCCACCTCCACCGCGTCGTACCAGGCCCGCCCGTCGATGCAGGACGTGATCAGGTCGGCGATGTCCATCTCGTCGGCGACCAGCTTGGCGGTGCCGGCGTCGAACCGGGTGACCTCCATCAGGTTCTCCACCAGGTCGGAGAGCCGCCGGGTCTCGCTCACCACCAGTCGTACGGCCGGCTCGATCATCGGGTCGAGCGACTCGGCCTCGTCCTCCAGGATGTCGGTCACCGCGGTCATCGCGGTGAGCGGGGTGCGCAGTTCGTGCGACATGTCGGCGACGAAGCGGCGGCTCTGCGCCTCGCGGGCGCTCAACTCCTTGACCTGATCGGAGAGGGCCTGCGCGGTGCTGTTGAACGTCCTTGCCAGGTCGGCGAGTTCGTCCGCACCACTGACCTCGAGCCGGGTGTCGAGCTCGCCCTGGCCCAGCAGCCTGGCCGCGTCGCCGAGTTGGCGCACCGGACGGAGCACGGTGGCGGAGGCGGCCTGCGCCAGCAGGGTGGCGGCGATCAGCGCCAGCGTGGTGGCCACCGCCAACGACCAACCCAGGGTGTTGAGATCGGCCCGCTCGTTGTCCAGCGACTTGAACATGTACGCGGTCGGCCCGCTCGGCACCACCCGGGTGCCGCCCACCACGAACGGCTCGCCGTCGATGTTCACCCGCTGCCAGTACAGGTGGTACGCGTACGGGTTGCCCGGGCCCACCGTGCGCGGCTTGGGGACGGCGGCGGCCAGCGCGGCCGGCACCTGGGCCGGTGTGAACCGCGGGTCGGAGACGGCCGTGCAGTCGGGCTGGTTCTCGTCCACCACCACGACGTTGTAGCTCAGCCCGGAGCTGGCCACGTCGTTGGCCAGCTGGACGAGTTGGGGGCAGCTCGCGCCGAGCGGCAGGTTGGAGACGTTGCGGCTGAGCGAGACCCGGAAGTCGTTCAGGGCGGTGTCCTGGGCGCGCTTGAGCACCGCGTCCCGGTTGAGCCAGTAGGCGATGCCCGAGGCGGAGACGGCGGCGGTCAGCGCCACCACGGCGAAGACCGCGGCCAGCCGCACCCGCAGCGAGCTGAGCCGCAGCCGTCGCCACAGGCCGGAGGCCAGGTTGCGGCGGTTCTGAAGGTCGGTCACGAGTGGGGTAGCCATTCGGTGTCGGCAGGGCGGGGCCGGGTCAGGCGCCGCCTGGGCGCGCCCCGGTCAGGACGGCGGGTCCAGACGATAGCCCACCCCGCGCACCGTGCGGATCAGGGTGGGGGCCGAGGGCACGTCCTCGACCTTGGCCCGCAGCCGCTGGACGCACGCGTCCACCAGGCGCGAGTCGCCCAGGTAGTCGTGCTCCCAGACCAGGCGCAGCAGCTGCTGGCGGGAGAGCGCCTGGCCCGGTCGCCGGCTCAGCTCCAGCAGCAGCCGCAGCTCGGTCGGCGTCAGCTGCAGGTCCTCGCCGTCCTTGGTGACGGTCATCGCGGAGCGGTCGATCACCACCGAGCCGTAGGCGGAGGAGTCGGAGCTCTCCCGCTCCCCGCGCCGCAGCACGGCCCGGATCCGGGCGTCCAGCACCCGGGGCTGGACCGGCTTGACCACGTAGTCGTCGGCGCCGGACTCCAGCCCGACCACCACGTCGATGTCGTCCGAGCGCGCGGTGAGCAGGATGATCGGCAGTTGGTCGGTGCGCCGGATGCGCCGGCAGACCTCGAAGCCGTCGATTCCGGGCAGCATCACGTCCAGCACGATGAGGTCCGGCCGCTGCTCCTTGAAGAGCTTCAGGCCGTCCTCGCCGGAGGCAGCGGCGGCCACGCGGTGGCCCTGGCGGGTGAGGGCGAGTTCGAGGCCGGTGCGGATGGCGTCGTCGTCCTCGATCAGTAGGAGGAATGGCACGCGCTCATTCTGGCTTACCGGGTGTGCCGCCGGGAACCGTGGAGCGGGGCCCGGCGTCCTGGGCATCGAGTGGCACGAACGGGACTTTGGTCCCGTCCCTTGTGACACCGCTGTGACAGTCGCCGGACACCGCCATGACGGGCGGCGGGCAAGCTTTCCCTTGTCACCGCGTCGGACCAGCAGGAACGGGCCGCGGCGGGGGCACTGGAAAGGACCCGCTCGGACCGAACATGGGGGCGCACGATGAACGCAACGCTTGAGACCCGGGGCATCTGGGATGCGCACAACCCGGCCGTCCGCGGCGTTCGTCCCTCGGCGCACGCCAGGACCGAGCACGGCCGGATAGAACACGGTCGGGTCGAGCAGTGTTCGGGGGCCCGCCGGTCGGTCGGCGGGAGCAGGACGGGGGAGCTGCACGGGGTGGCCCGGGCAGGGGTCGCGGCGGCCGTGGTTGTTCCGGGGGGGACCATCACGGCGGGGGGCGTCCTGGGGGAGAAGGCCAAGGGGCGCGGTGCCGACTCGGGGGAGTCGGTCCGCGAGGCCACGGGCGCCACCCTCTACCGGCTGCGGCCGGTGGAGGTGCCCGCCCCGCGTGACGAGCAGGGAGGCGTGCAGGGGGAGCACTCGGCCACCGCGGAGGAGCACCTCGCGGAGTTCACCGCGTACGTGCGCGAGCGCCGCGCCTCCCTGTACGCCACCGCCTACCACCTGACCGGTGACCGCTTCGAGGCCGAGGACCTGCTGCAGAGCGCCCTCTTCAGCACCTACCGGGCCTGGGGCCGGATCACCGACAAGGCCGCCGTCGGCGGCTACCTGCGCCGCACCATGACCAACCTGCACATCTCGGCCTGGCGCCGGCGCAAGCTCAACGAGTACCCCACCGAGGAGCTGCCGGAGACGGTCGGCGACACGGACGCGATGGGCGGCACCGAGCTGCGTGCCGTGCTGTGGCAGGCGCTCGTCAAGCTCCCGGAGAACCAGCGCACCATGCTGGTGCTGCGCTACTACGAGGGCCGCACCGACCCGGAGATCGCCGGCATCCTCGGCATCAGCGTCGGCACCGTCAAGAGCAGCATCTGGCGCGCGCTGCGCCGGCTGCGCGACGACGAGCAGCTCAACCGCACCGGTGACACCGCGCACGCCTTCGGCGAGCTGGTGGCGTAACCGGGCACACAAGGACTCCCGTCGGGGGACGGGGTGAGGATCGCGGAGCCGGCCGAGGGCTCGGGGGAGCCGAAGGCCGGAGGGAAGCCGCGATCCCGCACAGAAAAGCAGCTGGGCCCGCGTCTCGGGAGAGGACGCCGGGCCCAGCTGCACGTGCGCTGCCGGTGGGGTGCGCGCACCGGGGGCGGGGGCGCGGTCAGGCGCTGACCGCCACCGGCCGGGCCGCGTGGACGGTGGCACGCACCCGGGCGGTCGCCTCCGGGCCGGCGCAGGCGTGCGCGCCGAGCGCGACCTGGCGGGCCACGATGCCCCGTTCGGCACGCATCAGCCGCCAGCCGCGGCGCAGCAGGTAGGGGACCGACTTGCGGCCCTCGCGCACGTCGCGGCGAAAGCGCCGCCAGGCGGTGGTCAGCGGCCGGTTGCGCAGGCAGAGCGCGTCGCCCAGCAGGCCCTCGGCCTCGCAGCGGGCGACCAGTTCGGCCGCGAAGATGCCCTCGGCGATGAAGGCGGGCGCGCCGTCCAGGTCGAGGGTGCGGCTGCCGGCACGGCCGTTGGCCGGGATCGAGTACACCGGCACCTCGGCCCGGCCCCGCTCGACCAGCAGCCGGATGGCGGCCAGTGCCTCGCCACCGTGCCAGGAGAGCGGCGAGTCCCAGTCCGTCCCGGTGCCGTCGGCCAGCAGCGGCAGCGTCGGGTCGTCGCCGTCCTTGTAGAAGTCGTCGAGTTGGAGCACCGGCAGGCCGGCGCGCTCGGCCAGCGAGGACTTCCCCGATCCCGAGGGGCCGGAGAGCAGCACCACGCGGGCACGGGTGGTCGAGGCGGCGTTCAGCGGGGAGTCACTCACGAGTCACCAGTCTGACGCATCAGGTGCGGTGCCCGGAACCCGTGGGACCGGCAGTGGCATAACCCACATCGGGCGGCCGGTACTTCGGGCCCGCGGTCCGGACCGTCCTTCGGAACGCCGGGCGGTGCGGGCATGGGACGGGCCCGCGCCAGGGGGGGTGAGGCGCGGGCCCGTCAGTGGCGCGTCCGGGCCCCTGGGGGGAGTAGGGGCACTGGGGACGGCCAGTCTGTGGAGTTGTCCACCGGTCGGTCGGTCGCCGGGGCGGCCGACCGGGCTGCGGTGCTACTGACCCAGCGGATGCCAGACCGTCTTGGTCTCCAGGAAGGAGAGTAGCCGGTCGGTGCCGGGGGCACGGGTCCAGTCCTGCGCCGCCGGGTCGAGCGACGGGCGCAGCACGCGCTTCAGCGTATCGGCGGGCGCCTCCTCCAGGGCGCGCGCCGCGCCGGGTCCTTCGCCTGCGATCGCACCGGCGAGGTCCAGCGCGTTGACGTCCTGGTGCGAGGCCAGGGTGGGCGCGATGTCCGCGGTCCGGCCGGAGATCAGGTTGACCACGCCGCCGGGCAGGTCCGAGGTGGCCAGCACCTCGCCCAGCGAGAGCGCCGGCAGCGGCGCGTCCGCGGCCGCCGCGACCACCGCGGTGTTGCCGGTGGCGATCACCGGGGCGATCACCGAGACCAGGCCCAGGAAGGAGTACCCGTACCCGGCCTGCGGGGCGACGACGCCGACCACGCCGGTCGGCTCGGGCACCGAGAGGTTGAAGTACGGACCGGCCACCGGGTTGGCGGAGCCGGCGATCTGCGCCACCTTGTCGGTCCAGCCCGCGTACCAGACCCAGCGGTCGATGGCCTGCTCGACCAGCGCGGCCGCCTTCTTGCCGCTCAGTCCCTCGGCGGTGGCCACCTCGGCGGCGAACTGCTCACGCCGTCCCTGGAGCATCTCGGCCACCCGGTAGAGCACCTGGCCGCGGTTGTAGGCGGTGGTGCCCGCCCAGCCCTTGACCGCCGCCCGGGCCGCGAGCACCGCGTCACGGGTGTCCTTGCGGGTGCCCAGCGGGGCGTTGGCCAGCCACTGGCCCTTGCTGTCGGTCACCTCGTACACCCGTCCGCTCTCGGAGCGCGGGAACTTCCCGCCGACGAACAGCTTGTAGGTCTTCAGCACGTCCAGGCGCGCGGAGAGCTCAGACATCACGGACCCCGACATTCAAGTACATCTCCAGACCGTGGCGGCCACCCTCGCGGCCGTAACCCGACTCCTTGTACCCGCCGAACGGCGAGGACGGGTCGAACTTGTTGAAGGTATTGGCCCAGACCACACCGGCCTTGAGGCGCTCGGCGGTCCACAGGATCCGCGAGCCCTTCTCCGTCCAGATGCCGGCGGACAGGCCGTACTGGGTGTTGTTGGCCTTCTCGACCGCCTCGGCGGGGGTGCGGAAGCTCAGCACCGAGAGCACCGGTCCGAAGACCTCCTCGCGGGCGATCCGGTGCGCCTGACTCACGCCGGTGAAGATGGTGGGCGCGAACCAGTAACCGGCGGAGGGCAGTTGGCACTCGGGGGCCCAGCGCTCGGCGCCCTCGGCCTCGCCCGCGGCGGTCAGCTCGCGGATCCGGGCCAGCTGGGCGGCCGAGTTGACGGCGCCGATGTCGGTGTTCTTGTCCAGCGGGTCGCCGAGGCGCAGGGTGGACATCCGGCGCTTGAGCGCCTCCAGCAGCTCGTCCTGGATCGACTCCTGGACCAGCAGCCGGGAGCCCGCGCAGCAGACGTGGCCCTGGTTGAAGAAGATGCCGTTGACGATGCCCTCGACGGCCTGGTCGATCGGCGCGTCGTCGTAGACGATGTTCGCCGCCTTGCCGCCCAGCTCCAGCGACAGGCGCTTGTCGCTGCCGGCCAGCTGGCGGGCGATGGCGCGGCCCACGTTGGTCGAGCCGGTGAAGGCGACCTTGTTGACGTCCGGGTGCGCGGTGAGCGCGGCGCCGGTGCGGCCGTCGCCGGTGACGATGTTGACGACACCCTTGGGCAGGCCGGCCTGGCGGCAGATCTCGGCGAACCGCAGGGCGGTCAGCGGGGTGGTCTCGGCCGGCTTCAGGACGACCGTGTTGCCGGTGGCCAGCGCCGGGGCGATCTTCCAGGCCAGCATCATCAGCGGGAAGTTCCACGGGATGACCTGCCCGGCCACGCCCACCGGGCGCGGGTTGGCGCCGAAGCCGGCGTAGTCCAGCTTGTCGGCCCAGCCGGCGTAGTAGAAGAACCAGGCGGCGACCATCGGCAGGTCGAAGTCGCGGGTCTCGCGGATCGGCTTGCCGTTGTCGATCGACTCCAGCACGGCCAGCTCGCGCGAGCGCTCCTGGACGATCCGGGCGATCCGGTACAGGTACTTGGCGCGCTCGCTGCCGGGCAGCGCCGACCAGTCGGTGAACGCCTTGCGGGCGGCGGCGACCGCCCGGTCGACGTCCTCCTCGGTGCCCTGCGCGAACTCGGCGAGCACCTGCTCGGTGGCCGGGTTGACGGTCTTGAGCGCCTCGCTGCCGCTGGAGTCGACGAACTCGCCGCCGATGAAGTGGCCGTAGGAGGTCGCGATGTCGCCGGCCGCGGCGGGGGACTCCGGGGCCGGGGCGTAGGCGAACAGGCCGCCCCTGGCGGGGGCGGGGGCGCTCGCCGCGGCGGCGGGCGCGGGGGCCTGGGCGGCCGCGGCGGGGGCCTCGGTCTTCTTGGTCTTGGCCATGGTGATCAGTCCACCGTCACGTAGTCGGGACCGGAGTACCGTCCGGTGCTGAGCTTCTGACGCTGCATCAGCAGGTCGTTGAGCAGGCTGGAGGCGCCGAAGCGGAACCAGTGCGGGGACAGCCAGTCGTCGCCGAGGGTCTCGTTGACCATGACGAGGTACTTCATGGCGTCCTTGGTGGTCTTGATGCCGCCGGCCGGCTTCACGCCGATCTGCACGCCGGTGGCGGCCCGGAAGTCGCGCACCGCCTCGAGCATCAGCAGCGTCACCGGGGGAGTGGCGTTGACGGTGACCTTGCCGGTGGAGGTCTTGATGAAGTCCGCGCCGGCCAGCATCGCCAGCCAGGAGGCGCGACGCACGTTGTCGTAGGTCTGCAGTTCGCCGGTCTCGAAGATCACCTTGAGGTGGGCCGCGGTGCCGTCGGGGCGCCGGCAGGCCTCCTTGACGGCGGTGATCTCCTGGAAGACGTCCAGGTAGCGCCCGGAGAGGAAGGCGCCGCGGTCGATCACCATGTCGATCTCGTCGGCGCCGGCGGCCACCGCGTCGGCGGTGTCGGCCAGCTTGACCGGCAGCGCGGCGCGCCCGGCCGGGAAGGCGGTGGCGACCGAGGCGACCTGGATGCCGGTGCCCTGCACGGCGGCCTTGGCGGTGGCGACCATGTCCGGGTAGACGCAGATCGCGGCGACCCGCGGGGCGGTCGGGTCGCTGGGGTCGGGGTGCTTCCCCTTGGTGCACAGGGCGCGCACCTTGCCGACCGTGTCCGCGCCCTCCAGCGTGGTCAGGTCGATCATCGAGATGGCGAGATCGATCGCGAAGGCCTTGGCCGTCGTCTTGATCGAACGCGTACCGAGGGAGGCGGCGCGGGCTTCCAGGCCGACGGCGTCGACGCCGGGCAGGCCGTGCAGGAAGCGGCGGAGCGAGGCCTCGGAGGCGGCGACGTCGCTCAGGCCGCTGCCCGCGGCGCCGGGGGCGGTGGCTGCAACAGTGGACATAGTCACCAGATCAGCATATCTACGCGCGTAGCCATCCGCTAGGGGGCCCCTGCTTCGATGCGGGACCGAGATCTGGGAGGGGTGGGTCGGGCGAGAATGGTGGGATGGCCTCCGAATCCCAGCCCGCTGCCGAGCCGTCCGCCGCCCGGCCCGTCGCTGCGCCTGCCGTCGAGGCGGACGCTGCCTTGCCGGAGGCCGCCGTGCCCGCCGTCGTGCGGGACGCTGCTGCGTCCGACGCCCGGGCGAGCGCCGCGCCGCCCGCGCGCCGGCGCACCGGTCGCCGGCCGGGCGGGCCGGACACCCGGGCGGCGGTGCTGGAGGCGGCCCGCACGGAGTTCGGCTCGCGGGGCTACGAGAAGGCGAGCATGCGGGCGATCGCCCGCGGCGCCGGGGTGGACGCGGCACTGCTGCACCACTACTTCGGCACCAAGGACCGGCTCTTCCTGGCCGCCCTGGAGTTCCCGGTCGACCCGCAGGTGGTGGTCGAGCAGGTGATCGCCGGCGACCGCTCGGCGGTCGGCGAGCGGGTGGCCCGCTTCGTCCTCGCGATCTGGGAGCAGCCGGCCGTGCTGACCCGGCTGCTCGCGGTGATCCGCGCGGCGGCCACCACCGAGGAGGTCGCGCAGCTGATGCGGGAGTTCGCGGTGGACCAGCTGGTGCGTCGGATCGCGGCCGAACTGGACGTCGAGCAGGCCGACCTGCGGGTGGAGCTGATGGTCTCGCAGATCGTCGGGCTGGCGATGGCGCGGTACGTGCTGCGGATCGAGCCGCTGGCCTCCGCCGGACCCGAGGACCTGGTGCCGCTGCTCGCCCCGACCTTCCAGCGCTACCTCACCGACGGGCGCGGGCCGGTCTGAGCCGGGCCCGCGCCGGGGCGTGGGGGCGCCAGGGCGTGCGTGTCGGGCGGGCGTCCCGTAGGCCCGGGGCCTACGGGAGGCGGAAGGTGCCGATCATGACGGTGGACCCGAGCACGGCCGGGTCGATCGTGCCGAGCAGCTGCTCGTAGCTGAGCGCGTCGCCGGGCACCGAGGGAGTGTCGAGCGCGTACAGCGTGAAGATGTAGTGGTGGGTCTGCCCGGTGGCGGGCGGGCAGGGGCCGCCCCAGCCGACCACGGGCACGCCGTTGGCCTGCCAGCTGGTGGTGCCCTGGGTGTACTCGACCGTGCCGTGGCCCTTGAGCCGGCCCGCGCTGCCGGGGATGTCGTAGACCACCCAGTGGTGCCAGCCGCCCGCGATCGGGGCGTCCATGTCGTTGACGAGGAGCACGTAGCTCCGGGTGCCGGCCGGCGCGTTGCGCCAGTCGAGTTCGGGCGCCAGGTTCCTGCCGTTGCAGCGCGTCTGGTGGGCGGGGTCGCCGAACTCGGTCCAGGTGGGGAGCTTGCCGCCGTCGCGGAAGTCGGGGCTGGTGAGCGTGAACGGTGCCAGGTGGGCGGGGGCGGGGTTCGAGGCGGCGGCCGGGGTGGCCGCGGCGGCGCCGCTCAGCGTGAGCGCGGCGGCCAGGACGGTGGCCGCGAGCCCGGCGCCGCGCGGGCGGCGGCCCGGGCGGGCGGCGCCGGTCGCGGACGCGGGTGTGGGCATGGACCTGGGCATGGACGTGGACATCTGGACCCCCCGTGACGGCCGGCCTGACCGGACGTCAAAGCCGTTGCGGGACAAGCTAGATGCCGTCATCGGCCCGGGGCAATGCCCGATCGGGCACTCTTGGTGCGCGCCGCGGCGGCGGAGTGCGGATCGTGGTCCGCTGCGCCGGCCGCTTGACGGGCGCCGTGCGGCGCGCAAAACTCATCACATGATGAATTCAAGGCCGCGGGCCGTCCCCGCGATCCGGGCAGCCGGCCTGAGCGTGGTCCGCGGCGGCCGCACCGTCCTGCACGACCTGGACCTGGAGGTCCCGCCGGGTTCGATCACCGGTCTGCTCGGCCCCAGCGGCTGCGGCAAGACCACCCTGCTGCGCTCGGTGGTCGGCGTGCAGCGCACCGCCGCCGGGCGCGTCGAGGTGCTCGGGCTGCCGGCCGGCAGTGCCGCGCTGCGCAGCAAGGTCGGGTACGTCACCCAGGCGCCCTCGGTCTACAGCGACCTCTCGGTCGCCGAGAACCTGCGCTACTTCGCCGCGGTGCTCGGCGTGCCGGCGCGCGACGCGGCCCGGGTGGTCGCCCAGGTCGGCCTGACCGGTCGCGAGCACGATCTGGTCGCCCGGCTCTCCGGCGGCCAGCGGGCCCGGGTCTCGCTCGCCGCGGCCCTGCTGGGACACCCCGAGCTGCTCATCCTGGACGAGCCGACGGTCGGCCTCGATCCGGTGCTGCGCCAGGAGTTGTGGCAGCTCTTCCGGCGACTCGCCGACGACGGCGCGACCCTGCTGGTCTCCAGCCACGTCATGGACGAGGCCGTGCGCTGCGACCGGCTGCTGCTGATGCGCGAGGGCCGGCTGCTGGCCGACGGCAGCCCGCAGGACCTGCTGGACCGCACCGGGACGGCCGACATCGACGCCGCCTTCCTCGCCCTCGTCGCCACCACCCAGCCCGAGGTGACCGCATGAACCTCTCCCGCACCCTCGCCACCGCCCGCCGTGTCCTGGCCCAGCTGCGGCACGACCCGCGCACCATCGCCCTGCTGCTGGTGGTCCCGTGCGTCCTGCTGACCCTGCTGCGGTTCATGTACGACGGCCAGCCGCACGCCTTCGACCGGATCGGCGCCGCGCTGCTGGGCATCTTCCCGCTGCTGGTGATGTTCCTGGTCACCTCGGTGGCGATGCTGCGCGAGCGGACCAGCGGCACCCTGGAGCGCCTGCTGACCATGCCGCTGGGCCGCCTCGACCTGCTGCTCGGCTACGCGCTGGCCTTCGGCGTGGTGGCGCTGCTGCAGGCGGGCGCGGCCTGCGCGCTCACCCTGGGACTGCTCGGGCTCAAGGTGGTCGGCCCGACCTGGCTGCTGGTCGCGGTCGCGCTCGGCGACGGCCTGCTCGGCATGGCGCTGGGCCTGTTCGTCTCCGCCTTCGCGGCCACCGAGTTCCAGGCCGTGCAGTTCCTGCCCGCCGTCCTGCTGCCGCAACTGCTGCTCTGCGGCCTCTTCGTGCCGCGCGAGCGGATGGCCACCGGCCTGCACTGGGTCTCGGACGCCCTGCCGCTCTCCTACGCGGTGGACGCGATGGCCCGCCTGGGGACGGACAGCGGTGTGAGCGGTACCACCGTGCTCGACCTCGCCGTCATCGCGGGCGCGGCCCTGCTGGCGCTGGCCCTGGGCGCGGCCACCCTGCGGCGGCGCACGGCGTGAGCGGTGCCGGCGGGCCGGGACTTACGGTGCTTGACCTCAAGTCGACTTGACGTTTCATGATGACTCCGGACCGGGACGATCTCGGATCCCGGCACGTCGGATCCCGGCACGGAGGAATCATGCGCGCGGTGTGGCTCAAGGAGTTCGGTGCTCCGCAGGTGCTGGTGGCGGGGGAGGCGGCGGAACCGGCGGCCGGCGCGGGGCAGGTCCTGGTGGAGGTGGCGTACGCCAACATCACCTTCGTGGAGACCCAGTTCCGGGCGAGCGGGGCGGGACCGTTCCGCGCCGAGCTGCCGATGATCCCCGGCAACGGGGTCGGCGGGGTGGTCACCGCACTCGGCGAGGGGGTCGACCGGCGGTGGCTGGGGCGGCGGGTGGTGAGCACCACGGGCGGCGCCGGCGGGTACGCCGAGCGGGTCGCGGTCCCCGCCGCAGGGCTCTTCGAGGTACCGGACGGCCTCGCGCTGGACGCCGCCGTCGCGCTGCTCGCCGACGGGCGCACCGCCGTGCTGCACCTGCGGGCCGCCGGGGTCCGCCCGGGTGACCGGGTGCTGGTCGAGGCGGCCGCCGGCGGGGTGGGCAGCCTGCTGGTGCAGCTCGCCAAGGCGGCCGGCGCGCGGGTGGTCGCGGTCGCGGGCGGCGCGCGCAAGCTGGAGCTGGCCCGTGAGTTGGGCGCGGACGTCGCCGTCGACTACCGGGAGGCCGACTGGGCCGACCGGGTCAGGGCGGCCGTGGGGGCGGTGGACGTGGTCTTCGACGGAGTCGGCGGGGAGATCGGCCGGACCGCCTTCGAGCTGCTCGCCCCCGGTGGGCGCCTCGTCAGCTACGGCCTGGCCAGCGGCGCCTGGACCGGCGTCTCGCCCGAGCAGGCCGCCGAACGCGGGGTCCGGCTGGTCACCGGCGACCGCACGCCCGAGCACCTGCGGGCCTGCACCGACCACGCGCTCGCGCAGGCGCTGGCCGGCCGGCTGCGTCCGGTAATCGGCGCCCGCTTCCCGCTGGAGCGCGCCGCCGACGCGCACGCGCTGATGGAGGCGCGGGGCACGGTCGGCAAGACGCTGCTGGAGACGGCCGGCGCACCGCGGGCGCGGCGCGGTCCGGTCCGCTAGCGGGACGCGGGACGCGGGACGCGGGTCAGTGGGGCGTGGGTGGGGCGGTCCGTTCGTAGATGGTCCCGCCGGGGGTGTACCAGCCCGCCTTCTTGCGGACGGCCGGGCTCGGGTCCGTGCGGTGCGACGCCTGCAGGGCGGCGAGCGCCCGGGGGTCGGTGTGGACGAACCTGCCGACGAGCTCGGCGGCCATCGACCGGGCCCGTGGGGCGGGGTCGTCGGCCAGGTGTCGCAACGCGGGTTCCAGGACCTGGTCCTGGCCCGGCGCGCAGGTGTCGCCCTTGCAGCGGTCGCAGGCCAGGGCGTGCAGCGCCGCGATCCTGACCCGGGCGTCGGGGTCGTCGGCCATGGCGATGAGCTGGCCCATGGACTCGGTGTCGACCAGGTGGTCCAGCAGCCGGCAACAGCCCTCGCGGACGCCCGGGTTCGCGTCCCGCAGGCCGGCCCGGATGGCGTCGAGCGCCTCCGGTCCACGGCGCAGCAGTTCCCGGTAGGCCCCCACGGTGCGCTGTGGGTCGCCCAGGCACGAGACGAGGGCGGAGTGGTCGGTCCTGGCGAATCCGAGCATGGACCCAGTGTCGGCGCGACCCGCGAGCCCCGCAAAGGGATTTCGCGAAGCCCTGGGCCGGTCAGTCCAGCGGCTCCCAGATCGCCGCGTCGTGGGCGAACAGCACGCGGTCCGGGGCGAGTTCGGCGATCCGGTCCAGCCAACCGGGGTAGTGGGGCAGCGGCGGGTCGACCGCGTCGCGGTGGGCCTGGCGGGCGAGTTGGTCCGAGCCGAACTCGGAGGCGAAGTCGCGCGCCTGGCCGGCCAGCAGCAGCGTCGCGTCCGGCTGTTCGACGAGCAGTGACTGGTGGCCCGCGGTGTGCCCCGGCGTGGGGATGATCCGCACGCCCGGCCAGACCTCCAGTTCCCCCTCCACCTCGCGGTAGGTCACTTCGGGGAAGTCCACCAGGTGGTCCAGGGTGTAGTGGCCGCGCCGGGCGCGGGCCAGTTCCGTGCGCTGGACCAGGATCGGCGTGCCGGGCGCCAGCAGCGGGTTGCCGCCGCAGTGGTCGAAGTGCAGATGGCAGTTGACCACCACCGAGACGTCGGCCAGGTCGACTTCCGCCGCCGCGAGCGCCTGTGCCAGCGGCCGGCGACGCGGACGGTAGTGGGCCTCGGTCTGCGGCTCGCCGCCCCCGATGCCGGTGTCGAAGAGCAGGAGACCTTCGGGTCGGCGCACCAGGTAGCCGAGGACGGGCTCCACCCGCGGTTGCCCGGTGCCGGTCTCCGAGGCGGGACGGACGAACGAGCCCAGGTCGAGCCGGCGCGTCGTGAACGGTCCGGTGCGGGTGGGGGTGTGCGGACCCACGGACATCCTCCAAATGTGATCGTGCGATTGGCATAACCATCTGGCAACCCGTCAGAAATCGGCAAGTCCGAAGCGGGGACCGATCCGTCGCCGGGCGGGTAGTACGGCCCGGGGGAGGGGTAGCGTCCTGGTAAGGGGAGTGAGTACCGGGGGAGGTGGCACGGGTGGTCGAGTCGGCGAAATGGCCGGTGATCTGGACCGGGTTCCTGATGATCGCGGTGAGCGTGCGGTTGGCCGCGACGGCGCGGATGCACCGTCACCGGCGGCTGGCCCGGGGCAGGCGTCCGAGCCACCTGGAGTGGGTGCCCGCCCTGGTGGGACTGCCGGCGGTGCTCGGCGCGGCCCCACGGATCCTGTGCGCGGGCCACGACGTGCTGATGGCCGCGGACGAGGTCGGGCTGGTGCTGTTCGTGGCGGCCTGCGGGTTGCTGCTCTACGGGGTCGTGGTGCTGGCCCGGCGGGTGCCGCGCTGATCGTGGCGGCCGCCGGGCCCCGGGAGCTGGCGGGGTGCTACTTCCAGGTGTCGGAGAGGGTCACCGAGCCACCCGCGCCGGTGGTGCAGGTGCGGTTGTCGCCGGACTCCCAGGTGACGTTCCCGGCCGCGTCCTTGAGCAGGTACTTGTAGGCGAAGGCGGTGGCGGCGGGGAGCGTCACCGTGCCGGTCCAGTTCGGGTAGGCCGCGGAGGACAGGGCGAGTGCCGCGTTCGGGTCCCAGCTGCCGAGCTGGGGGATCGAGCCGACCAGGTAGACGTTCTGGCCCCACACGGTGGTCCGGTTCTCGCTGAAGTTCACCGTCACCTGTCCGGTCGAACTCCCCTGTCCCCAGGTGTCGTCGAGCGTCGCGCCGCTCGTCGTGGTGGTGGCGGTGCGGTTGTCGCCGGGCTCCCAGGTGACGTTCCCGGCGGCGTCCTTGAGCAGGTACTTGTAGGCGAAGGCGGTGTTGGCGGGCAGCGGCACGGTCGCGCTCCACACCGGGTAGCCGGTGGCGGCCAGCGGGATCGCCGCGTCGGGGTTCCAGCCGCCGAGTTGGGGGATCGAGCCGACCAGGTAGAGGTTCTGGCCGGGCACGGTGGTCCGGGTGGCGTGGAAGGTCTCGCTGACCGTGCCGGTCCCGGTGCCGGTCGGGGTCGGGGTGGGGGTCGGGCTCGGTGTCGCCGTCGGCGTGGGGGTCGGCGACGGGCTGGGGCAGCCGGCCGTGCAGCCGGCGCCGGTCGCGTACAGCGCCACGGAGTCGCCGGCCGCCACCGTGACGGTGGCCCGGCCGGTGGCGTCCACCGTCACCCGCGGCCCGCTGCAGCCGCCGCCGGCGGACGGGTCACCGTGCACCACGTCGCAGTAACTCCCGGCCGCCAGGCCGGTGGTGAAGCTCTGGGTGACGGCCGTCCCGCTGTTGTTGAGGGCGATCCAGGCGGTACCGCCACGCGAGAACGCGATGGCGTTGTTCCCGTTGTCCCACCAGTTGGCCACCGGCTGGCCCTGCGCCGCGTTGTGCCAGCCGACCAGGTTGGCGATGCCCTGCACCCGGTCGGTGCAGACCCAGGCGGCCGAGGAGCAGTCGGTGGCGGTCACGAAGCCGCCCGCGTCGGCCGGCGGGGAGTCGTCGGAGGCGGCGAAGGCGAAGCCGGAGTAGACGCTGGGGGTCCCGTAACCCCAGGCGAGCATGAACTCGTTGGCGAGCCGGAACTGCGCGCCGCTCTTGTAGTTCAGCGTGGAGCCGTCCCGCTCGGTGTCGTGGTTGGTGACCATCGAGCCGTCCTTGGCACTGGGCTCCAGGCCCCAGCTCTGGCCGAACGTCCGCAGACCCGCGATGTTGCCCTGGAACTGGCCCTTCAGGGCGTCGGCGTAGTCGAATCCGATCAGGCTGCCGTTGCTCTCGAAGGCGGCGGGCGCGAGGTTGCCGCTGCTGCCGGGGAAGACCTCCTGCAGCACGAACGGGCGTCCGCCCGCGAGGGTGCCGGTCAGCCGGGACTCGATGTTCGCGAGGTCGGCCTGGTTGATGTGCTTGGCCGCGTCCACCCGGAAGCCGTCGACGCCGTAGCCGAGCAGCTTGTTGAGGTAGCCGGCCTCCGCGGCGCGCACGTGGTCGCTCTCGGTGCGCAGGTCCTCCAGCGAGAGCAGGTCGCACTCCTGCACCTGGGTCTGGTTGTTCCAGTCGGTGATGGCCAGGCCGGAGTTGGGGCAGTCGCCGGGGTAGCCGTGGAAGTCGCCCGGGCCGTAGGGGACCTGCTGGTAGCTCCGGGCGGCGGTGGAGAAGCCGTCGCCGCCGTAGGAGTCGGTGCTGGACTGGTTGGAGCCGGCCATGTGGTTGAGCACCACGTCCGCGTAGACCCGCACGCCGGCGCCGTGGCAGGTCGCCACCATGGCCTGGAACTGCGCCTCGGTGCCCATCCGGCTGTTGAGGTCGTAGCCGACCGGCTGGTAGACGTCCCACCAGGGGTGCGGGGAGCCGGCCAGCCGGATCGAGTCCTCGGGCGGGGCGACCTGGACGGCGCCGTAGCCCTTGGGGCCCAGCACGCCGGTGCACTCGGCGGCGACCGAGGACCAGTTCCACTCGAAGAGGTTGGCGATCACGTCGCCGCCGGTGGCCGTGGCCGCCGCGTGGGCGCTGGACTGCAGGCCCAGGGGTGCCAGCGCACCGGCGAGCAGGGCGCCGGCGGCGACCAGCGCGGCGCGCGGGGCGCGGAAGGAGGGAGTGGGGGTGGGGGTGGAGGTTCTGGTCCGGTCTCGACGGAGCAGTCTCATGGCAGAGGACTCCCGAAAGAGGGGGTGGGGGTGGACCGTGCAACGCCCGGTCGGCGCGGCTCGACGATCCCGCCCCCCTGAGGCAGCGTCAAGACTTCGGTGAAACATTTCAGAAACTTGCGGAAAGTTCTTGCTGTGATCGCCGTCGGCGGCCACTGGCACCGTTGCGGCCGAATAGTGACCCTCGGGAGCCCGGGGTCGCCGGGGCCGATGCGGCAGAATCGACTCCATGACCGATTCCGACGGCATGCCCGACCCCGGCTCTGCCGCCCCCGCCGATGGGCCGAAGTACGCAGATCACGTCTTCCGCTCGACCCCCGGCATCATCTCCGGCGTCCTGCTGCTGGCGCTCGCCGCTTGGCTGATTGTCGACGCCATGGTGTCCAGTAGCGGCAAGACGCCCTGGGTCGCCCTGGCCGCCGCCCCGGTGTTCTGCCTGCCGGTGATCGCCTACACCCTGCGCCCCTCGGTCTCCGCCGGGCTCGACCGGCTGGTGGTGCGCAACCCGCTGCGGACCGTCACCGTGCCGTGGGCCGCGGTGGAGGGCCTGCGCTCGGGCTACTCGGCCGAGCTGACGGCCGGCGGTCGGACCTACCAGCTCTGGGCGGTGCCGGTCTCGCTGCGCCAGCGCAACAAGGCCGCCCGGCGGGCCGACGTCGCGCGCGCCTCCGGCGACCTGCAGCCCCGCTCGGCCGGCCTGACCGGCGGGCTGCGGCGCGGGGCGGTGCCCGGCGCCCCCGACCCCAGTCGCGCCTGGTCGGACCAGGTGGTCGACATGCTGCGCGAGACGGCCACGATGAACGCGGTCCGGCCGGACGCCAAGGGCGAGATCGAGGTCACCTGGTGCTGGTGGGTCATCGTGCCGACCCTGGTGGGCCTGGTCGCCCTGGTCACCCTGATCGCCCTCTGACACCCGGCCGAAGCGCAGGAACGCGGAAGCGCGCAAGCGCGGACAGACCGAACGGCCCGCACCCCGGCGAGGGGGTGCGGGCCGTTCGGCGTTCCGGCGGGCGGTGGCGGGTCAGATCCCGGCGGCCGCGCCGAGGTCCCGCTTGAGACCCGCGATCAGCTCGGCGGCCCGCTCGCGCGCGCCGGTCAGCTCGGCGGCCGAGGCCACCGGCAGCACGACCTCCAGGTAGCACTTGATCTTCGGCTCGGTGCCGGAGGGCCGCACCACGATCCGCGCGCCCAGCACCCCCTCGCCCGCCAGGTAGTAGCGCAGGCCGTCGGTCGGCGGCAGCTCGGGCGAGCCGGCGGCCAGGTCGTCCGCGCGCGTCACCCGCAGGCCCGCGAGGTCGGTCGGCGGCTGCTCGCGCAGCCGGCGCATCGCGTCGGCGATCAGCGCGAGGTCCTCGACCCGGGCCGAGAGCTGGTCGGTGGCGTGCAGGCCGTGGGTGAGCGCGAGGTCGTCCAGCAGGTCGCTCAGCGTGCGGCCGGTCCGCTTGAGGGTGGCCGCGAGCTCCGCGATCAGCAGGGCGGCCGTGATGCCGTCCTTGTCGCGCACGCCGTCCGGGTCGACGCAGTAGCCGAGCGCCTCCTCGTAGCCGTAGCGCAGGCCCTCGGCGCGCGAGATCCACTTGAAGCCGGTCAGCGTCTCGCCGTACGCCAGGCCGGCCGCCTCGGCGATCCGGCCCAGCAGGGTGGAGGAGACGATCGTGGTGGCGAAGGTGCCGGTGGCCCGCTTGGCGACCAGCGCCGCGCCCAGCAGCGCGCCCACCTCGTCGCCGCGCAGCATCCGCCAGCCGCCCACCGTCGAGGGGTCCGGCACGGCCACCGCGCAGCGGTCGGCGTCCGGGTCGTTGGCGATCACCAGGTCCGGACCGACCGAGGAGGCGGTGCCGAAGGCCAGGTCCATCGCCCCGGGCTCCTCCGGGTTGGGGAAGGCCACGGTGGGGAAGTCGGGGTCGGGCTCGGCCTGCTCGGCGACCACGGTCGGGGCCGGGAAGCCGGCCTGCTTGAACGCGGCGACCAGGGTGTCCCGGCCGACCCCGTGCAGCGGCGTGTAGACCACGTCCAGGTCGCGCGGCCCGCCCGGCTCGACGACGGTGACGGCGCGCGCCAGGTAGGCGTCCAGCACCTCGTGGCCCAGCACCTGCCAGCCCTCGGTGGCCAGCGGGACGTCGGCGAGCGCGTCCACCGCGTCGATCTCGGCGGCGATCAGCGCGTCGGCCGGCGGCACGATCTGCGAGCCGTCGCCCAGGTAGACCTTGTAGCCGTTGTCCTGCGGGGGGTTGTGACTGGCGGTCACCATCACCCCGGCCGCGGCCCCCAGGTGGCGGATCGCGAAGGCGAGCACCGGGGTGGGCAGCGGGTGCGGCAGCAGGGCCGCGCGCAGGCCGGCGCCGACCATCACGGCCGCGGTGTCCCGGGCGAAGTCGTAGGACTTGTGCCGGGCGTCGTAGCCGACCACCACGAGGTCGCCCTCGCCGGCCGAGCGGACGTAGGCGGCCAGGCCCGCGGCGGCCCGGATGACGACCGCGCGGTTCATCCGCATCGGGCCCGCGCCCAGCTCACCGCGCAGGCCGGCGGTGCCGAACTGGAGCCGGTCGGCGAAGCGCTCCGCCAGTCGCGCCCAGGCCGGCCGGTCGCCGTCGTCGGCGCCCTGCTGCCGCTCGGCGGCGGCCAGCAGCTCGGCCAGCTCCTCGCGGGTCTCGGCGTCGGGGTCCTCGGCCAGCCACTGGCGGGCCCGGGTGAGGAGGTCGGTGGTGCTTGCCTGAGCCATAGAAGCGCCTACTCCGGTAGGTAGGGATCGGTGGAACAACGATCGGCCCGGCCCCTCCCCGGCGGGGAGAGGCCGGGCCGTGGACGGGTCAGATCCGCTCGAGGACCTTCGCCAGCAGCGCGCCCATCCGCTCGGCGGAGGCCTTGCCGGCCTCCAGCACCTCGGCGTGGTTGAGCGGCTCGCCGGTGATCCCGGCCGCCAGGTTGGTGACCAGCGAGATGCCCAGCACCTCGGCGCCGGCCTCGCGGGCCGCGATGGCCTCCAGCGTGGTCGACATGCCGACCAGCTCGCCGCCGATCACCCGGGCCATCTGCACCTCGGCCGGGGTCTCGTAGTGCGGGCCGCGGAACTGCACGTAGACGGCCTCGTCCAGGCTCGGGTCGACCTCGCGGCACAGCGCGCGCAGCCGCTTGGAGTACAGGTCGGTGAGGTCGACGAAGTTCGCCCCGACGATCGGGGAGTCCGCGGTCAGGTTGATGTGGTCGCTGATCAGCACCGGCTGGCCGGGGGTCCAGCCCTCGCGCAGGCCGCCGCAGCCGTTGGTCAGCACGATGGTCTCGCAGCCGGCGGCGGCGGCGGTGCGCACGCCGTGCACCACGGTGGCCACGCCGTGGCCCTCGTAGTAGTGGTTGCGGCCCAGGAAGATCAGGGCGCGCTTGTCGCCGATCCGCACCGAGCGGATCTTGCCGGCGTGACCGGCGACGGCGGGGGCGGGGAAGCCGGGCAGCTCGGTGACCGCGAATTCGACGGTGTCACCGCCCGCGGGATCGCCGATGGCGTCGGCGGCCGGCACCCAGCCGGAGCCCATCACCAGGGCGACGTCGTGGCGCTCGGCACCGGTCAGCTCGCGCAGGCGGGCAGCGGCGGCCTGAGCGGCGGCATAGGGGTCGGCGGACACGGCGGTCTGAGGAGAAGCGTTCACACCGCCGAGGATAGACAAGAAATGCCTACGCGCGTAGAACAAGCCGCCAGGCCATGCCGGATCGTTACCCGGTTGACCCAAAAGCACCAGCTATGGCTGGTTTTGCGTGACCGTTTTCGTGTGATCGTGCAGTGGCCGTGGCCCGACCCGTCAGCAGGGGCGTCGGCGCAGGTCAAGCACGTAGTCGTGGGGGGCGCCCGCGCTCTCGGCGGCGTCCGCGACCAGCCCCAGGTAGCGGGCGGCCGGCAGCCCGCCCTCGTAGTCGTTCAGCACGTAGGTCCAGACCGGGATGTCCCCGTCCAGGGTGTGCGCCCGCAGCCGGACCTTGCGGTAGATGCCGAGCTGCAGCCCCTCCCAGCGGTCCAGGCCGTCCTCGTCCATCGGCGACACGTCGTAGAGCGAGACGAAGACCTGCTCCTTCTCGTCCTCCACCACCGTGGCCAGCGAGCCTTCCCAGCCCAGGTGCTCGCCGCCGAAGGTCAGCCGCCAGCCGTCCAGCCAGCCCGTGCCGCGCAGCGGCGAGTGCGGGGCGCGCCGGCTCATCTGCCGGGCATCGAGGTTCGTGGCGTACGCGGCGTAGAGCGACATGGGCGCCAGCCTACGGGAGCCGGTCGCCGCCACCGGGGCAGGGTGCGGGCGCCGTGGCGCTCCCACCGGCCCCGCCCGGGCGTGGGCTGCGTCACACCCGTCGGTGGATCGCACCGATCGACGGCCCCGTTGTCGCGTCCGGCTCGGCGTGCGGGACAATGGTGCACGTGACTCGGATCGTGATCATCGGTGGCGGACCCGGCGGATATGAGGCAGCCCTGGTGGCGGCCCAGCTCGGCGCGGAGGTGACCGTCGTGGACCGCGACGGTCTGGGCGGATCGGCGGTGCTCACCGACTGCGTGCCGTCGAAGACCCTGATCGCGACGGCCGAGGTGATGACCGGCTTCGACGCGTCCTACCAGGAGCTCGGCATCACGCTGGCCTGCGAGGCGGAGCGCGCGATCAGCGTGGACCTGGGCAAGGTCAACCGCCGCGTGAAGCGGCTGGCGATCGCCCAGTCGCACGACATCACCCAGTCGGTCACCCGGGCCGGGGTCACCGTGCTGCGCGGCAAGGGGCGGCTGGGCACCGGCGGCCAGGGGGTCGACGGCTCGCGCGAGGTCGTGGTGGAGGGGCCCGACGGCAGCAGCCAGTCGGTGCGCGCCGACGCGGTCCTGATCGCCACCGGCGTCCACCCGCGCGAGCTGCCGGACGCCAGGCCCGACGGCGAGCGGATCCTCACCTGGACCCAGGTGTACGACCTGGACGAGCTGCCGCGCGAACTGATCGTGGTCGGCTCCGGCGTCACCGGCGCCGAGTTCGCCGGCGCCTACCAGGCGCTCGGCTCGCGGGTCACCCTGGTCTCCAGCCGCGACCGGGTGCTGCCCGGCGAGGACCCGGACGCCGCCGAGGTGCTGGAGGACGTCTTCCGCCGCCGCGGCATGAACGTGATGAGCCGCAGCCGCGCCGAGTCGGTCAAGCGCGTGGGCGACCAGGTGGAGGTGACCCTGGGCGACGGCAGCGTGATCACCGGCACGCACTGCCTGATGGCGGTCGGCTCGATCCCCAACACCGCGGACATGGGGTTGGAGGAGGCCGGGGTCAAGCTCAACGACTGGGGCCAGATCAAGGTGGACCGGGTCTCGCGCACCTCGGTGCCCGGCGTCTACGCGGCCGGCGACTGCACCGGCGTCTTCATGCTCGCCTCGGTCGCCGCCATGCAGGGCCGGATCGCGATGTACCACGCGCTGGGCGACGCGGTGCAGCCGCTGAACCTCAAGACCGTCGCCTCCAACGTCTTCACCGACCCGGAGATCGCCACCGTCGGCTACACCGCCGCGGACGTCTCCTGCGGGAAGATGGACGCCGTCGAGGTCAAGCTGCCGCTGCGCGGCAACCCGCGGGCCAAGATGCAGGGCATCCGGGACGGCTTCGTGAAGCTGTTCTGCCGCCCGGGCACCGGCATCGTGGTCGGCGGGGTGGTGGTCGCGCCGCGCGCGAGCGAGCTGATTCACTCGATCTCGCTCGCGGTGGACAACAACTTGACGGTCGAGCAGGTGGCGAGCGCGTTCACCGTCTACCCCTCGCTGTCCGGTTCGACCGCCGAAGCCGCCCGTCAGCTGCACATTCGTAAGCGGGCCGAGAACGGATCCTGACCCTTTCACCCCGTTGCGCGCCCGGTTCCTCCGGACGGCCGGGGGCACGCCGGGGCATGGCGGCGCGCATTGTACGGCCGCGCGCCGCTCTGGGGTGAGCAGTTCCTGTTACTAGCGGCAAACGCCTGAAAGCGGACGGTCAGGGGAGTTACCGTCGGTTCTGTGTTTGCTGCAGAACGTCGCCAGTTGATCCTCGAAATGGTCCGGGCCAACGGAGCCGTGTCGCTCCGTGAGCTGGCCCGCGTCGTCCAGACCTCCGAAGTGACCGTCCGCCGAGACGTCCGGGCGCTGGAGGCCGAAGGGCTGCTCGACCGCCGGCACGGCGGCGCGGTGCTCCCCGGCGGCTTCAGCCGGGAGCCCGGCTACCCCCAGAAGACCCACCTCGCCGCCGCCGAGAAGAGCGCGATCGCCGACCTGGCGGCCGGGCTCGTCGAGGAGGGCGACGCGGTGGTGATCGGAGCCGGCACCACCACCCAGGAGCTGGCCCGCCGGCTCGCCCGGGTCCCGGGCCTGACGGTGGTCACCAACTCGCTCCTGGTCGCCCAGGCGCTCGCGCACGCCAACCGGGTGGAGGTGGTGATGACCGGCGGGACCCTGCGCGGCTCCAACTACGCCCTGGTGGGCAGCGGGGCCGAGCAGTCGCTGCACGGGCTGCGGGTCTCCAAGGCCTTCATCTCCGGCAGCGGGCTGACCGCCGAGCGCGGCCTGTCCACCACCAACATGCTCTCCGCGAGCGTGGACCGGGCTCTGGTGCAGTCGGCCGCCGAGGTCATCGTCCTCGCCGACCACACCAAGCTCGGCGCGGACACCATGTTCCAGACGGTGCCGACCGACGCGATCACCCGCCTGGTCACCGACGAGCACACGGCCGGGCACGACCCGACCGCCCGTGAGCTGGACGCGCTGGCCGACTGCGGCGTGCAGGTCGCGCTCGCGCAGCAGGGCCTGACCGCCGAGCCGCCGGGCCACCCCGGCAGCCTGGAGCGCCACGCCCCGCAGGGCCCGGGCGCCCCGCGCCGCACCGCCCCCGGCCCGGTCCCGGCGGGCGCCCCGCTGCCGGGACAGCGTCGGCCGGGGGTGCATCCGGCCTTCAGGCCGCTCGCCGCCGGGCGCTCCTGACCCGGCGGTGACGTTCCTCGCTCCGGCGTTCGCTCGTTCCTCGCTCGCTTGTCGCTCGTCGCTCTCACCACCGGCGCGCCCTTTGGCTCGCGGTCGCCTTCAGACCGCTCGCCGCCGGGCGCTCCTGACCCGGCGGTGACGTTCCTCGCTCCGGCCGCTCGCTGCCGGGCGCTCCTGACCCGGACCGTTGCCTCGCGCAGCTGCTTGCGTCCTGCCCCGGCGGGCGTGGCCCGGGCAGCCGTGTGGCCCGCCGGTTGACGGGCGGCCGGCGGGCCACAGGGTGGTGCGGGGGAGGCCGGTGGGGTCACCGGCTCCCGGGGTGCGAGGTCAGTCCTTGATCTCGCAGAGCGCCGCGCCGCTGCTGACGCTCGCGCCGACCTCGGCCTTGAGGCCGACGACGGTGCCGGCCTTGTGCGCGTTGAGCGGCTGCTCCATCTTCATGGCCTCCAGGACGACGATCAGCTCGCCCTCGGCGACCACCTGACCCTCCGCCACGGCGACCTTGACGATCGTGCCCTGCATCGGCGAGGCCAGGGTGTCGCCCGAGACGGCCGCGCCGGCCTTCTTGGTGCCGACCCGGCGCTTGGCCTTGGCCCCGGCCGCCGGACCGGCGGCGGGGGCGGTTCCGACGCCCAGCGAGGCGGGCAGCGAGACCTCGATCCGCTTGCCGCCGACCTCGACCACCACGGTCTCCCGGCCGTCGGCCTCCTCGCCCTCCACCGCCCCGCCGGTGAACGGCGCGATGGTGTTGACGAACTCGGTCTCGATCCAGCGGGTGTAGATGGTGAACGGCTCGTCGGAGCCGTGCGTCTCCGGCGCGAAGGCCGGATCGGCGACGACCGCCTGGTGGAACGGGATGGCGGTGGCCATGCCCTCCACCCGGAACTCGGACAGCGCGCGCTTGGCCCGCTCCAGGGCCTGCTTGCGGTCGCGGCCGGTGACGACGAGCTTGGCGAGCAGCGAGTCCCAGGCGGGGCCGATCACCGAACCGCTCTCGACGCCGGAGTCCAGGCGCACGCCCGGGCCCGACGGCGGGGCGAAGAGCGTCACCGTGCCGGGGGCCGGCAGGAAGCCGCGGCCCGGGTCCTCGCCGTTGATCCGGAACTCGAAGGAGTGCGCGCGGATCGCGGGGTCGTCGTAGCCGAGCTCCTCGCCGTCCGCGATCCGGAACATCTCGCGGACCAGGTCGATGCCGGTGACCTCCTCGGTCACCGGGTGCTCGACCTGCAGGCGGGTGTTGACCTCCAGGAAGGAGATCAGACCGTCCTGGGCGACCAGGAACTCGCAGGTCCCGGCGCCGACGTAGCCCGCCTCGCGCAGGATCGCCTTGGAGGCCCGGTAGAGCTCGGCGTTCTGCTCGTCGGTCAGGAACGGCGCGGGGGCCTCCTCGACCAGCTTCTGGTGGCGGCGCTGCAGCGAGCAGTCACGGGTGGAGACGACCACCACGTTGCCGTGCTGGTCGGCCAGGCACTGGGTCTCCACGTGCCGCGGGTTGTCGAGGTAGCGCTCCACGAAGCACTCGCCGCGCCCGAAGGCGGCCACCGCCTCGCGCACCGCGGACTCGAACAGCTCCGGGATCTCCTCCATCGTGCGGGCCACCTTCAGCCCGCGACCGCCACCGCCGAAGGCGGCCTTGATGGCCACCGGCAGGCCGTGTTCGGTCGCGAAGGCGACCACCTCGTCCGGGCCCGCGACCGGGTCGGGGGTACCGGCCACCAGCGGCGCGCCGGCCCGCTGGGCCACGTGCCGGGCGGTGACCTTGTCCCCGAGGTCGCGGATGGCCTGCGGCGGCGGGCCGATCCAGATCAGACCGGCGTCCAGCACCGCCTGGGCGAACTCGGCGTTCTCGGAGAGGAAGCCGTAACCGGGGTGGACGGCGTCGGCCCCCGAGTCGGCGGCCGCCTTGAGGACCTTGGCGATGTCCAGATAGCTGGTCGCGGGGGTGTCGCCGCCAAGAGCGTATGCCTCGTCGGCCGCGCGAACGTGCAGCGCGTCCCGGTCCGGCTCGGCATAGACGGCGACACTGGCGATACCGGCGTCCGAGCAGGCCCTGGCGACGCGGACGGCGATTTCCCCGCGGTTGGCGATGAGCACCTTGCGCACTGTGGCTCCCTTCTTGAACCTCGATGGAGTTTAGGGATGTGGGGGTGGTACCGGCGAGTAGCCCCTGGTGGTGAGCTTGCCCACACGGAGCGTGACGCAGATCGTGATCATCCGCGCACGGAACGGGAGGTCCGCAGGTGGCAACCGTACGCCTGCGGACCTGCGCGCTGCTTGAGTGGGGGCGAAGCCGTAGTGGGCTTGGTCACGTTGTTCGTTCCGGTCGGGACGGGTTGTGGCCGGGGCGGTCGTCGCGGGAAAGCGGGCCGAACGGCGAGACCGGTGGAGCACTAGGCAAGGCTGACCCGACAGCACGATACTGGTCGGTTCAGTATGCGTATTCTTGCCTATTGCACTGAATGGAACCCCCACGGGGGCGGTATCGCGGCCGTGAACCGGAGCCTCGTCGAGGGGCTCGCGGCCGCCGGCCATGAGGTCTTCGTCCGCGTCGGGCACGAGGTGCCGCCGGCCGTCGCGGGCGGGCGCATCCACCTCATCGGGCCACGTCATTACGATCCCCACCGCAGCGAGCAGGAACAGCTCGGGTACGGCGGTGAGGACCTGCCTCGGGACATCGACGCCATCATCGGACACAGCAGGTTCTCCGGTCCTGAGGCGCTCAGGGCACGCGACCGGTGGTACCGGGACACGCCGTATGTCCAGGTGATCCACATGGTGGCTGGGGCGCTGGCTCGAGTGGCCGACCGGCCGGACCTGGAGAGGGAGTTCGAGGGCATCGAGCGCCGCATGGTCGCTGCCGCGGACATGGTCGCGGGGGTCGGCCCCGTGCTCGTGGCCGAGGCTCGGCGGCTCGTCGCCACCAATCGGGGGTGTCACAGCCCCGCCATCCACCAGATCGTCCCCGGAGTGCTGTTCGACGAGCAGCGGCTGCTTCCGTGGGAGGGGGAACGGACCTGCCGCGTTCTGCTGGTCGGCCGCGCCGACGCCCCGCAGAAGGGGGCCCGCCACGCCGCCCTGATGGTCCGTCTGTTGGACAAGGAGGGCATCGAGGCCAGGCTCACGGTGCGCGGCGCCTCTCCGGAGACCGTGGAGCAGGTCAAGGAACAGCTGTCGAACACCGCCGGCAGGGAGGTGGTGGTCAAGCCGTTCTCGATCGACCGCAGCGAGATCCTGGCCGATATGAGGCAGGCGGACGTCCTGGTCATGCCCTCGCGGGCGGAGGGCTTCGGGCTGGTCGGGCTTGAGGCCGCAGGTGCGGCGATGCCTGTGCTGCTGCCCGACACGAGTGGCGTCGGGATCTTCTTCGGTGATCGGGCCCGCTTCCCGCCTGAGATAACGAGGCACTGCCTCGTCGAGCAGGGCTTCGAGGACGAAGTGGACGTCGCACGCTGGACGGAGCGGCTCAGGGACATCCTGCTCGACATTCCCAAGGCGCGGGAGAACGCACTCGCCCTGCAGCAGTGCCTGCGCGAGGCCAACACGACTTGGCGGGGCGCAGCCGAAGCCCTGGTCACCGCGATCCAGGCGATGCCGGACCGCCGTGCGCCACGGCCCGAGGCGTCAACGCCGGCGGCAACGATCGCGCGGTACGGCTGGCCGAGCCGCCGCTGATGCCGGGTGCTCGGCCGCGCGTTCCCCCAGATCGCGGCAGGCGCCGATCAGGTGCTCCAGAGATCGGTGATCCGCACGTCGAGCCCGGCCAGGAGCTCGCGCAGCAGGGGCAGTGACAGGCCGATCACGTTGCCGTGGTCGCCCTCGATGCCGGCCAGGAACGGCGCGGAGCGCCCGTCCAGGGTGAAGGCGCCGGCCACGTGCAGCGGCTCGCCGGTGGCCACGTAGGCCTCGATCTCGGCGTCGTCGGGGGTCCCGAAGTGGACCGTGGTGGAGGCGGTGGCCGAGGTCCGGGCGCCGTTCGCGGTGTCGATCACGCAGTGTCCGGTGCGCAGCACGCCGCTGCGTCCGCGCATCGAGCGCCAGCGGGCCAGCGCGTCGGCCGCGTCGGTGGGCTTGCCCAGCGCCAGCCCGTCCAGCTCCAGCACCGAGTCGCAGCCGATCACCAGCTCGCCGTCGGTCAGCCCGGCCGCCACCGCGGCCGCCTTCGCCTCGGCGAGCACCAGGGCCAGCTCGCCCGGGGTGGCGGCGTTGATCGCGTCCTCGTCCACCCCGCTGACGATCACGCGGGGGTCGAGCCCCGCCTGGCGGAGCAGCCCGAGCCGGGCGGGGGAGGCGGAGGCGAGCACGAGGGTGCGGCGGTCGGTCATGCCGCCCAGCCTAGGGCCTGCCCGCCGGCCCTCTCCCGACCCGACCCGGGCCCGCCCGCGGGCCGCCGGCGGCCGCTCAGAGCCGCAGCATCAGCAGCAGCGCGATCAGCACCACGGCCGCCGCCAGCAGCGGCCCGGCCCGCCGCAGCATCGCCCGCACCCGCCGCGCCTCGCGCGACTCCTCGTCCCGCGGATCCGACCAGAGCATGCCGCCACTGTGCCCCGGTTCGTCCGCGAACACCTGAGTACGGGTACTCAGAAAACCGCCTGGTCGAGCGCGACGACGATCACCCGCCCCGGGGGCCGAGGGCCCCCGGGGCGGGTGATTGCTCCGGTCGGGTTACTGCGCCCAGCCGGAGGTGCGCCAGGCGTCGGTGCCGGGGCGCGGCACGGGGCGCAGGCGGCGGGCCGGGTCGGTCCACGCGGAGTCCGGGCCGCTCGCCGCGCGGCGGGCCGCCTCGGCGGCCTGGGCTGCGGCGGCCCGGACTGAGACCACCGCCAGGACGGTGGCCAGCTCCTCGGGGGTCGGCTGCCCGTGCAGCACCTGGATGGGGGGCATGAGCGAGTCCTCTCCTCGGGGGGCCTACAGGGGGATGTTGCCGTGCTTCTTGGGCGGCAGCACCTCGCGCTTGCCGCGCAGCGCCCGCAGGCCCCGCACGATGTGCTTGCGGGTCTCGGAGGGCGCGATCACCGCGTCCACGTAGCCGCGCTCGGCGGCCAGGTACGGGTTGAGCAGGGTGTCCTCGTACTCCGCGACCAGTTCGGCGCGCCGGGCGTCGACGTCCGCGCCGGCGGCCGCGGCCTCGGCCAGCTCGCGCCGGTAGACGATGTTGGCCGCGCCCTGCGCGCCCATCACGGCGATCTGCGCGGTGGGCCAGGCGAGGTTGAGGTCGGCGCCCAGGTGCTTGGAGCCCATCACGTCGTAGGCGCCGCCGAAGGCCTTGCGGGTGATCACGGTGATCAGCGGGACGGTCGCCTCGGCGTAGGCGTAGATCAGCTTGGCGCCGCGCCGGATGATGCCGTCCCACTCCTGGTCGGTGCCGGGCAGGAAGCCGGGCACGTCGACGAAGGTGAGCACCGGGATGTTGAAGCTGTCGCAGGTGCGCACGAAGCGGGCGGCCTTCTCGCTGGCCGCGATGTTGAGGCAGCCGGCCAGGTCCATCGGCTGGTTGCCGACGACGCCGACCGGGTGGCCCTCGACCCGGCCGAAGCCGGTGATGATGTTGCCCGCGTAGAGCGGCTGGGTCTCCAGGAACTCGCCGTCGTCGAGCACGTGCTCGATGATCCTGTGCATGTCGTACGGCTGGTTGGCCGAGTCCGGGATGATCGCGTCGAGCTCGAGGTCCTCGTCGGTGACGGAGAGGTCCGCCTCCTCGGGGAAGGCCGGCGGCTCGGAGAGGTTGTTGGAGGGCAGGTACGAGAGCAGGCTCTTGACGTACTCGATGGCCTCCTTCTCGTCGGCGGCCAGGTAGTGCGCGTTGCCGGACTTGGTGTTGTGGGCCCGGGCGCCGCCGAGCTCCTCCATGCCGACGTCCTCGCCGGTGACGGTCTTGATCACGTCGGGGCCGGTGATGAACATGTGCGAGGTCTGGTCGGCCATCACCACGAAGTCGGTGATCGCCGGCGAGTAGACGGCGCCGCCCGCGCAGGGGCCCATGATCAGCGAGATCTGCGGGATCACCCCGGAGGCGTGCACGTTGCGGCGGAAGATCTCGCCGTACAGGCCGAGCGAGACCACGCCCTCCTGGATCCGGGCGCCGCCGGAGTCGTTGATGCCCACCACCGGGCAGCCGGTCTTCAGCGCGAAGTCCATCACCTTGACGATCTTCTCGCCGAAGACCTCGCCGAGCGAGCCGCCGAAGACGGTGAAGTCCTGCGCGAAGACGGCGACCTGACGGCCGTCGACGGTCCCGTAGCCGGTGACCACGCCGTCGCCGTACGGCCGGTTCTTCTGCTGGCCGAAATTGGTCGACCGGTGCCGGGCGAACTCGTCGAACTCCACGAAGGAGTCCTCGTCCAGCAGCTCGACCACCCGCTCACGGGCCGTCAGCTTGCCCTTGGCGTGCTGCTTCTCCACCGCGGCGGCCGAGCCGGAGTGGGCCGCCTCGTCGATCCGGCGGCGCAGGTCGGCGAGCTTGCCGGCGGTGGTGTGGGGGTCCAGCGAGGGGTCGTACGGCACGTCGGTCATCCCGTGGAGTTCCTCACTCGAGAGTCGCGGGGAGAGGGTGGTTTCGGGTCCGGGCATGACGAGGCCGCGAACTACCGTTCAGTAGCGTAGCCAGCCGCGCGCCCTTGGCGTTATGGCCAGCGACACAGTGTGTTAACGGGCGTTCTGCGGGACGATGGGTCGGCCTACGGCCTGTCCGACAGGCCCTGCGGCCGGATCGGGGCCGTCGGCCCCCGCGCGCCCTACGCTAGGCCCATGACCGAGGCTGATCGTCCCCGCCGCAGCGGACTGCGTGGTTTCGGCCACGACGGACCCTCCCCCTGGACCGACCTCGAGCGCCCCCCGCTGGACGCCGCCGCGCTCCGCCGCGACCTGGTGCTTCCCGGCGGCCTGTGGAGCGCGCTCGACGTGGTCGAGGAGACCGGCTCCACCAACAGCGAGCTGACTGCCCGCTCCCGCGAGGGCGCCCCCGAGGGGGCGGTCCTGGTGGCCGAGCGGCAGAGCGCCGGGCGCGGCCGGCTCGACCGGCAGTGGAGCGCCCCCGCGCGGTCGGGCCTGTTCCTGTCGCTGCTGCTGCGGCCCACCGTCCCGCCCGAGCGGCTGGGCTGGCTGCCGATCCTGGTGGGCGTCTCGGTGGCGAGCACGGTGAGCCGGATCGCCAAGGTGGAAGTCGGCCTGAAATGGCCCAACGACCTCCAGGTCGAGGTGGCGGGCGAGGAGCGCAAGGTCGGCGGCATCCTCACCGAGCTGACCGGCGGGGCGGTGGTGGCGGGACTGGGACTGAACGTCTCGCTGCGCGCGGACGAGCTGCCGGTGCCCACCGCCGCCTCGCTGGCGCTGGCCGGCGCCGAGGTCACCGACCGGACCACGCTGCTGCGCGCCCTGCTGCGCGACTTCGCCGAGCGGTACGGCGAGTGGCAGGCCACCGCCGGCGACCCGCAGGCCAGCGGCCTGCTGCCGGCGTACACGGCGCGCTGCACCACGCTGGGGCGCGCGGTGGTCGTCCAGCTGCCCGGCGGGCGCGAGCTGCGCGGCGAGGCCGTGGCGCTGGACGGGGACGGGCGCCTGGTGGTCCGCACCGCGGACGGCGCCCGGCAGGCGGTCGGCGCGGGCGACGTGGTCCATGTGCGCCCGGAGCCGCGGCCGGCCTGAGGACGCGCCGCCGGTGCGCCCGGCCGGTCGGTCCGCGGGCCCCTCGCCGCGGGCGGATGCCCCGGATCGGACGATTCCGTGCGACCATTCCACCTGGCAACGGTGTGAGGCGCGCCACTGTCGAAGCGGCGGTGCGGTGCCTCGCAGCAGGACAGCACCTCACAGGCAAGTGCGGCGACCGCACGGGGACGGACCGGTGGCAGACGACGACGGCAGGCTCGCTCCGGACGAGGGCGTGCTCGGCAGTGACGGCCCCGAAGAGGTCGACCCCACCGTCGCGCTCGACCTGGAGGAGCTGATCCTCGGGGCGCCGCGCCGGTTCACCCCGTACCAGGCGGCGCGCACCGCCGAGGTGCCGATGGAGCTGGCGACCCGGTTCTGGCGGGCCATGGGGTTCCCCGACATCGGCCAGTCCCGGGCCCTCAACGACGGCGACGTGATCGCGCTGCGCCGGCTCGCCGGCCTGGTGGAGTCCGGGCTGATCAACGAGGCGATGGCGATCCAGGTGGCCCGGTCCACCGGCCAGACCACCGCCCGCCTGGCCGGCTGGCAGATGGACACCTTCCTGGAGAACCTCACCCAGGCGGCCGAGCCCGGGCTGACCCGCGCCGAGGTGGCCTACCCGCTGGTCGAGCTGCTGCTGCCGGAACTGGAGCAGTTCCTGGTCTACGTCTGGCGGCGCCAGCTGGCCGCCGTCACCGGCCGCGTGGTGCAGGCCGCGGAGGACACCGAGATCACCAGCGGTCGACTCGCGGTCGGCTTCGCGGACCTGGTCGGCTTCACCCGGCTGTCGCGCCGGCTGGAGGAGGAGGAGCTCGGCTCGCTGGTGGAGACCTTCGAGTCCACCTGCGCCGACCTGATCGCCGGTCAGGGCGGGCGGCTGATCAAGACGCTGGGCGACGAGATCCTCTACGTCTCCGAGGACCCGGTGACGGCCGCCGAGATCGCGCTGAGCCTGGTCGAGACGCTCACCGAGGAGGAGAGCATCCCGGCGCTGCGGGTCGGGATGGCGTTCGGCACGGTCACCTCGCGGATGGGCGACGTCTTCGGCACCACGGTCAACCTGGCCAGCCGGCTGACCTCGATCGCGCAGAAGGACGCGGTGCTGATCGACGGCGAGTTCGCCGCCGCGCTGGAGCAGGCGGGGGCGGCGGCGCAGGGCGCGGCGGACGGGTCGGGCACCGCGCAGGCGCACCTCGCGGAGGCGCTGGCCGCGCACGCGGGCGCGCCGCTGGGCGCGCTGACGTCGTCCGGCGGGGCCGCGGGGACGCCGCGCTTCCAGCTGCAGGCGATGTGGCGCCGGCCGGTGCGCGGGCTCGGGCTGGTCGAGCCCTGGCTGCTCACCCGGCGCCCGCGCCCACTGCCGGGCTGAGGCCGGGGCCACTGCTCGCTCTCGTCGCTGACCGTCACCAATGGTCACCGGCTGCGCTGATCGGTGGGCACTTCTCCGGCAAACCGGGCATACCCTCGGTAATCACCCCTAGGCTGGACCCGAAGCGGGACTCCGGACCGATGCGGCAGGGGTGAATGTGGGCGGTGCTCAGGTGATGGCGGAACTCGGACACCCTGCGGAGCGCGGACCGGTCGGCTCGGGCGCCGGCAACGATGCGGGCGGCCCTGGTGCCGGCGGCCCCGGTACGGGCGGCTCCGGTGCGGGCGGCTGCGGCGATGGGGGCTCCGGAGTGAGCGGCCCGGACCAGGTGACGGCCACCGGACTGGACCGCCGGCTGCAGGCCGTCGTCGAGATGGCCCAGGACATGGCCGGGGCGATGAGCGCCCTGGAGGCGGTGCGGGCCGCGGCCGCCCGGGCCACCACCGCGCTCGGTGCCACGATGGCCGCCGTCTCGGTCTGGGAACGTGAGTCCGGCCGGCTGCGGGTCCTGGTCAACCACGGCGAGCTGGCCGCCGGCGAGGAGGAGATCCCGGAGGACGAGTCCTACCCGGTGGCCGACTTCCCGGAGATCGTCACCTACCTCGACGAGCACTGGAGCACCGGGCGGCTGCCGCGCGCCTGGATCCAGACCGCGGAGGACCTACTGCCGCACGCCGTGCACGGCCACCCCGGCGGCAACGAGTTCTGCCGCGAGCGGGCCGCCGGACTGCGCCGGCGCGGCCGCTCCTGCTGCCTGGTGGCGCCGATCGTGCTGCACGGCCAGGCGTGGGGCGAGCTGTACCTGGCGCGCAGCGAGGCGCTGCCGGTCTTCACCGACGCCGACGCCCAGTACGCGACCCTGCTGGCCGCGCAGATCTCGGCCGGTCTGGCGCAGACCGAGCGGCTGGCCGACCTGCGCCGGCTCGCCTTCACCGACCCGCTGACCGGGCTCGCCAACCGCCGGGCGGTGGACGCCCGGCTGGAGACCGCGCTGGCCGCGCACAACCGGGACAACACCGTGGTGTCACTGGTGGTCTGCGACGTCAACGGCCTCAAGCGGATCAACGACCAGCACGGTCACGAGATGGGTGACCGGCTGCTGGAGCGGTTCGCCAACCAGCTGTCGCTGGCCGGCGCCAAGCTGCCCGGCTCGCTGGCGGCCCGGCTCGGCGGCGACGAGTTCTGCCTGCTCGCCGAGGGCCAGAAGTCGGACGAGGTGGTCGCGGTCGCGGAGGAGCTCTGCGCCAAGGCGCTGCAGCTCGCCGACGGTGAGGGGGTGGCCTGCGGGATCGCCTCCACCGGGGACTCGATCGGCCCGGTCAGCACCTCCGACCGGCTCTTCCGGCTCGCCGACGCCGCGCAGTACCGGGCCAAGGCCTCCCGGGCCGCCCATCCGGTGGTGGCCGGGCGCAGCCACGGCCCGGGGCTGTCACCCGACCCCACCGTGCTGCTCGCCGACGCCGCCGACCCGCACCACCGCGCGGACGGCCGTGGCAAGCCGGGTGGGTCGGCCGGGCGCGGGGCGCACGGCGACCGCCGCCGGTTCCGCGGGGCGGCGCACAGCGCGGACCCCGGACAGCTGCTGACGGCCGTGCTCGGCGCGCTGGACCAGGAGAGCGGGGCACGGGTCCACCACCCGGCGGACACGCTGAGCCGGCTGGCGACGGTGGCCGAGACCACTTCGCGGCTGCTGGACGCGGTGGCCTGGTGGGTCTCCTACGTGCCGCCCGGCTCACGCCTGATGCGCACCACGCAGCACGCCGTGTACCGGATGACCAGCGGGCCCAGCACCCGGGGTGAGGGGGCCGTCTCACCGGGGGCGGCGCGCCGCGCGGAGAGCCAGCGGGCCCGGATCGAGGCGCCGGACGCGGTCTTCGACCTACAGCACTACCCGCTGACCCGGCGGGCGGTGCGCGGCGGCAGCTTCGCGTTGCGCACCGGTGCGGTCGGCAACGACCCGGGGGAGGAGGCGGTGCTGGTGGTCGGCGGCTACCGCGGCATGGTCGCGGCCGGCGGCGCCAATCCGGCCGGTGGATGGCTGCTGGAACTCTTCGCGGACGACGCCACCCTGCCGCTGGGCCAGGTCGCGCCGGCGTTGCGCTCGCTGGTGGCGGTCGCGCTGTCGGGTCCGGCCTCGCCGCCGCCGAACTGAGGGCGCTTTGCAAACGTTGCAACGTCTTGCGGCCACGCGGGGGGACGCTGCTGTGCACGCTGTGCAACGCCCTGCCGCCATGCGGGGGAGGCCTGCTTTGCAAGCTTTGCAACGCCAGGGTGCCCACGGGCTGACGCGCGGCGGGCGAGCCGCGCGGGGCGCTGCTGCCGTCAGATCGAGACGGGCTTTGCAAACTTTGCAACGCGGTGCCGCCATCGCGTGGACGCGCGCCGGGCAGACGCTCCACAGTGCCGAGCCGGACTGTGCAAACTTTGCAAAGTCCGGGAGGCGGCCCCGGCCGAGCCCCCCGTCAACGTCAGTCGAGCACCCGGTCGGCGCGGGTGTACACGTTGGCGCTCTCGCCGCGCAGGAAGCCGACCAGGGTCAGCCCCAGCTCCTCGGCCAGCTCGACGGCGAGCGAGGAGGGCGCGGAGACCGCCGCCAGCAGCGGGATCCCGGCCAGCGCCGCCTTCTGGGTGAGCTCGAAGGAGGCCCGGCCGCTGACCAGCAGCAGGTGCCCGCCGAGCGGGAAGCGCCCCGCCCGCAGCGCCCAGCCGATCACCTTGTCCACCGCGTTGTGGCGCCCGACGTCCTCGCGCGCGCAGAGCAGCTCACCGTCCGGGGCGAACAGGCCGGCCGCGTGCAGCCCCCCGGTGGAGTCGAAGGTGCGCTGGGCGGCGCGCAGCCGCTCGGGCAGCGCGTACAGCAGCCCGGGGCGCACGGCGAGCGGGTCGGCCTCCACCGGCCACCGCACGTGGGTGCGCACCGCGTCCACGGTGTCGCGCCCGCACAGTCCGCAGGCGCTGGTGGTGAGCAGGTTGCGGTGGGCGGAGAGCGGCAGGGCGGCGGCCGTGCGCAGGGTCGCGTCCACCACGTTGTACGTGTTCTGCCCGTCCCCGTCGGTCCCGGCGCAGTAGCGCAGCGCGGCCAGTTCCTCCGGCGCGTGCAGCAGCCCCTCGCCGACCAGGAAGCCCGCCACCAGGTCGAAGTCCTGCCCCGGCGTGCGCATGGTGACGGTCAGCGCCTCGCCGCCGATCCGGATCTCCAGCGGCTCCTCGGCGGCCAGCGCGTCCGGGCGGGCCGTGCGCCGTTCGCCCTCCAGTCGTGTGACCCGTCGCCGCGTCGTCGCCCGTACCATCGCGCCCGTTCCTCCGTGCGTCCGTCCGCCGGCGAGCTCCACCGGCCCGCGTGCTGTCGACCTCCAGCATGAAGCACGGTGGAATCCTCCGGTTGGCCGGTTGTCATATCTTCATTCAGCTGATCTGATAGTGCATATGGATATGCACAGTGCTCCGGCCGCCGACGCGCCGCTCGTCCTGGTCGGCAAGGCCGACGTCACCGCTGAGGACGTGCTGGCCGTCGCGCGCGGCAACGCCCGGGTCGAGATCGGCCCCGACTCGCTGGCCGAGATGGCCGTCTCCCGCGCCCGGATCGACGCGCTGGCCGCCGAGCCGCGCCCGGTCTACGGCGTCTCCACCGGCTTCGGCGCCCTCGCCGTGCGCCACATCAGCCCCGAGCTGCGCGCCCAGCTGCAGCGCTCGCTGGTCCGCTCGCACGCCGCCGGCATGGGCCCGGCGGTCGAGCGCGAGGTCACCCGCGCGCTGATGTTCCTGCGGATGAAGACGCTGGCCTCCGGCCGCACCGGGGTCCGCCCGCTGGTCGCCGAGACGATGGCGGCCCTGCTCAACGCGGGCATCACCCCCGTGGTGCGCGAGTACGGCTCGCTCGGCTGTTCCGGCGACCTCGCGCCGCTCTCGCACTGCGCGCTGGTCCTGATGGGCGAGGGCCTGGCCTACGGCCCCGACGGCGCCGAGCACCCCGCCGGCGAGCTGCTCGCCGCGGCCGGCATCGCCCCGGTCGAGCTGCTGGAGAAGGAGGGCCTGGCCCTCATCAACGGCACCGACGGCATGCTCGGCATGCTGGTGATGGCCTGCGCCGACCTGGCCCGGCTCTTCACCACCGCCGACATCACCGCCGCGATGTCGCTCGAGGCGCTGCTGGGCACCGAGAAGGTGCTCGCCCCCGAGCTGCACGGCCCGATCCGCCCGCACCCGGGCCAGGCGCTGAGCGCGGCCAACATGCTCGCGGTGCTCCAGGGTTCCGGCCTGACCGGCCACCACCAGGACGACGCCCCGCGGGTCCAGGACGCCTACTCGATCCGCTGCGCCCCGCAGGTGGCCGGCGCCGGCCGCGACACCCTGGCGCACGCCCGCCTGGTCGCCGACCGCGAGCTCGCCGCCTCGGTCGACAACCCGGTGGTGCTGCCCGACGGCCGGGTGGAGTCCAACGGCAACTTCCACGGCGCGCCGGTCGCCTACGTGCTGGACTTCCTGGCCATCGCCGCCGCCGACCTCGGCTCGATCTCCGAGCGCCGCACCGACCGGCTGCTCGACAAGAGCCGCTCGCACGGCCTGCCGGCCTTCCTGGCCGACGACCCGGGCGTGGACTCCGGTCTGATGATCGCTCAGTACACCCAGGCGGCCCTGGTGAGCGAGAACAAGCGCCTCGCCGTTCCCGCCTCGGTGGACTCCATCCCGTCCTCGGCGATGCAGGAGGACCACGTCTCGATGGGCTGGTCCGCCGCCCGCAAGCTGCGTCAGGCCGTCGACAACCTGGGCCGGATCCTGGCCGTCGAGCTGACCGCCGCCGCCCGCGCGCTGGAGATCCGTACCGTGGACGGTGCGGTCGACGCGGCGCCGGCGACCGCGGCCGCCCTGGCCGCCGCCCGGGCGGCCGGTGTCGGTGGCGCGGGTCGCGACCGGTTCCTGAGCCCCGACCTGGACGCCGCCGAGGCGCTGGTCGCCTCCGGTGACCTGCTGCGCGCCGTCGAGGCGGTCACCGGGCCGCTGGCCTAGGACCGACCCGAGCCGAGGGCCCGGGGCACCCGGGTGGGCCTCACGCCCACTCGCCCCGGGCCTCCCGGCCGGTGCGCTGCTCCTCGCGGCGGTCGCGGCGGGCTCCGAAGGCGGCGGCGAAGTTGACACCGACGATCCCCAGCCAGCAGACCACGATGCCGAAGCCCCCCTGCGAGGAGCCGATCGCGGTCAGCGGGATCGCCATCACCAGTGAGACCGGGCTGATCGGGTTGCCGCTCCAGCCGCGGCGCCGCCCTTCACGGTCCCGGTCGCGCCGGCGCAGCGGGCGCTCGTCCTCGTACTGGCTCAGCCGCTCGGCCACCCGCTGTTCGACCCGGGCGTCGAGGCGGGCGTCGATCCGGGAGAGGAACGAGTCGATCAGCTCCGACTCGTACTCCGCGCCGAGCTCCTTGCGGGTCTGCAGGGCGGCGTCCAGGTCGTGCTTCAGTTCGGAGGGACGACCCTTCAGCAGGGACGGGCTGTCATCGCGGCGAGGCTCCATGGGCTCAGCGTGGCGCCCCGGCAGGGTGCCGGTCCACTTCACGCCGTCGCTCTCAGGGGGAAATCAGGGTGACCCTGAGAGGCGGCCCCGGTGCGGCCGGAGCCCGGCGCGGGCCCGGGGGCGTCGGGGTCACCCCGGCTGCGCGGCCGTCCCGCCGTACGAGACATCATTGCCCCCGCGCGGCACCTGCTGCACAGTCGAGCGGACCGAGAAGGTCCCGCCCGGACCCCTGCGGTCCGTCGATCCCGAAGGGACCCCCGATGAGCGCGTCCGCCGAGCCGTCCCCCGGTCCCTCCGCCCGGTTGCTGGACCTCTTCGACGGTCACCGGCTGACCCCCACCCAGCGCCGGATCGCGCACGCGCTGGTGCGGCACGCCGCGGAGGCGCCGTTCCTGTCCAGCGTCGAGGTGGCCGAACTGGCCGGCGTCAGCCAGCCCTCGGTCACCCGCTTCGCGGTCGCGCTCGGCTACGACGGCTACCCGGCGCTGCGCAAGCGGCTGCGGGACCTGGGCGTGGGCGAGCAGGCGGCCCCCGAGTCGCCGAGCGAGGTGGTGCGCAACGAGCACCAGCAGGCCGTGCTCGCCGAGATCGCCCATCTGCGCCGGCTGGCCGAGCTGCTGGCCGACCCCGAGCCGATCGTGCGCGCCGCCCGGCTGCTGGCCGCCTCCCGTCCGCTGCCGGTGCTCGGCCTGCGGGCGGCCTCGGCGCAGGCCCGCGGCTTCGCGTACTTCGCGGCCAAGGTGCACCCCGACATCCGGCTGCTGGACGAGGGCGGCAGCATGCTCGCCGACCGCATCGAGCAGTGCGCCGCGGCCGGCGCCTCGGCGCTGCTCTGCTTCGCGCTGCCGCGCTACCCGCGCGAGCTGATGGACGCGCTGACGGCGGCCCGGGCGTGCGGGCTGACCGTGCTGACCGTCGCGGACAGCGCCTTCGCCCCGGTGGCCAAGCTCTCCGACCTGATGCTGCCGGCCGAGGTGGGCACCGGCCTGGTCTTCGACACCGCCTGCGCCCCGATGGTGCTGGGCCGGGTGCTGCTGCAGACCATGTGCGACGAACTGCCGGGCGCGGAAGCGCGGTTGGAGGCCATCGAGCAGTCGGCGGCGGCCCGCGGGCTCTTCCTCGACTAGGGCCGGACAGGCCCTAGGGCGCGTCCAGGGTCCTGCCCCGCTCGTCCCGTTCGCTGCCCTCGGCCGTGACTCGCCCCCCGCTCGTCCCCCGCTCGCCGGGGGCTCGCGGGGAGCGCGCGCGGGCCCCTGGCGGGCCCGGACGCCGCCGGGGCGCCGCCCGGATTGGGCCCGCCCTGGAGTAGCACTCCACTGAGCGGGCATCCCCTAGGCGGGACGAACGGGGGTGTCCGCCGTGCGCGTGATCCACGAGATGAGACCGGTCGGCCGACTGGCGACCGGGGCCGAGGAGTGGGCCTGTCCGGCGTGCGGGCGCCGGGTGGCCCTGGGCGGGTCCGCGCCGGGCCTGACCGTGCTCGAACCGGGGGACGAGAGCGCGGTGCACATCGGCATCGTCGACCCCGGTCCGGTCACCCCCTCGCCGGCCGAGCGCTACGGCCTGGGCCCGATCCAGGAGATCCCGCGCCCGCCCTCGCTGCCGATGGTCCCGCTGGACCCGGACGAGGCCGTCGAGCGCGACCGCGCCTGGCTGGCCGAGATCGGCATCGACTGGGACGGCGGCGCCGCGGCCTGAACGCGGGCGCGGTGCGGGTGTCGTGCTGATGCGCAGGACCGTCGACGGGCGCGCGTGCGGTGGCGCGCGGTCCGTGCCGTCCCCGTGCCCGGGTGGGCCAACCGGCTGATGTTCACCGGTGTCCGGGTGACGCCCGCCGGGTGCGGTGGCGGTGGCTGATCAGATGCGTTCAGGGTCTGGCCGCAGACTGAATGATTGGATATATTCAGACTGCACAATCTTGAATGAATCCATCCGCAAGGAGACCGGCAGCATGGCGGAGCAGCAGACGAGTGGCCCGCGCGAGGTGCGCGCGGCGCGTGGCACGAAGCTCAGCACCCAGGGGTGGCAGCAGGAGGCCGCGCTGCGGATGCTCATGAACAACCTCGACCCCGAGGTGGCCGAGCACCCGTCCAAGCTGGTGGTCTACGGCGGCACCGGCAAGGCCGCGCGCGACTGGCGCTCGTACGACGCCATGGTGCGCACCCTGCAGACCCTCAAGCAGGACGAGACCATGCTGGTCCAGTCCGGCCGCCCGGTCGGCGTGATGCAGACCCACGAGTGGGCGCCGCGCGTGCTGATCGCCAACTCCAACCTGGTCGGCGACTGGGCCAACTGGGAGGAGTTCCGCCGGCTGGAGAGCCTGGGGCTCACCATGTACGGCCAGATGACCGCCGGGTCCTGGATCTACATCGGTACTCAGGGCATCCTGCAGGGCACCTACGAGACCTTCGCCGCGGTCGCCAACAAGAAGTTCGACGGCACGCTGGCCGGCACCATCACGCTGACCGCGGGCCTGGGCGGCATGGGCGGCGCCCAGCCGCTGGCCGTCACCATGAACGGCGGCGTGGCGATCTGCATCGACTGCGACCCCTCGCGGATCTCGCGCCGGATCGAGCACCGCTACCTCGACGTCGAGGCCAAGAACCTGGCGCACGCCCTGGAGCTGGCCACCGCCGCCCGGGACAAGAAGCAGCCGCTCTCCATCGGCCTGCTGGGCAACGCCGCCGAGCTCTTCCCGCAGCTGCTCGCGATGGACGCGCCGATCGACATCGTCACCGACCAGACCAGCGCGCACGACCCGCTGAGCTACCTGCCGATCGGCGTCGACTTCGACGACATGGCCTCCTACGCGGCCGAGAAGCCCGCCGACTTCACCCAGCGCTCGCGCGAGTCGATGGCCCGCCACGTCGAGGCGATGGTCGGCTTCCAGGACGCCGGCGCCGAGGTCTTCGACTACGGCAACTCGATCCGCGGCGAGGCCCAGCTGGCCGGCTACGACCGGGCGTTCGCCTTCCCCGGCTTCGTGCCCGCCTACATCCGCCCGCTCTTCTGCGAGGGCAAGGGCCCGTTCCGCTGGGCGGCGCTCTCCGGCGACCCGCAGGACATCGCCAAGACCGACAAGGCCGTGCTCGACCTCTTCCCGGAGAACGAGTCGCTGCACCGCTGGATCAAGATGGCCCAGGAGAAGGTGCACTTCCAGGGCCTGCCGGCGCGGATCTGCTGGCTGGGCTACGGCGAGCGCGACAAGGCCGGCGAGCGCTTCAACGACATGGTCGCCGCGGGCGAGCTCTCCGCCCCGATCGTGATCGGCCGCGACCACCTGGACTGCGGTTCGGTGGCCTCCCCCTACCGCGAGACCGAGGCCATGCTGGACGGCTCGGACGCGATCGCCGACTGGCCGCTGCTCAACGCCATGGTCAACGTCGCCTCCGGCGCCTCCTGGGTCTCCATCCACCACGGCGGCGGCGTCGGCATCGGCCGCTCCATCCACGCCGGCCAGGTCACGGTGGCCGACGGCACGGCGCTGGCGGGCGAGAAGATCCGCCGGGTGCTCACCAACGACCCGGGCATGGGCGTGATCCGGCACGTGGACGCCGGCTACGACCTGGCGAGCGACGTGGCGGCCGAGCGCGGTGTGCGCGTGCCGATGGCCGAGCACAGCCACCCGGGTGAGCTGTGACCGACGGCTTCGAAGCGATGTGGGCGGAGCTGCTCCCCGTGGGCCGCTCCGCCGCCTCCGGCGGCTACCGCCGGCACGCCTGGAACGCCGCCGACGCCGAGTGCCGGGCCTGGTTCGAGGACCAGGCCCGGTCCCGGGGCCTAGCCTACGAGCTGGACCACAACGGCAACCAGTGGGCCTGGCTCGGTGATCCGCAGGGCCAGGGGGCGATCGTCACCGGTTCGCACCTGGACTCCGTGCCGGACGGCGGCGCCTTCGACGGCCCGCTGGGCGTGGTCTCCTCCTTCGCCGCGCTGGACGAACTGCGCGAGCGGGGCGCGCAGTTCGCCAAGCCGCTGGCGATCGTCAACTTCGGTGACGAGGAGGGCGCCCGGTTCGGGGTGGCCTGCATCGGCTCGCGCCTGAGCGCCGGCGTCCTGACCAGGGAGCAGGCCTACGAGCTGCGCGACGCCGACGGCGTGCGGCTGCCCGACGCGATGGAGCGGGCCGGCTACGACCCCACGGGGATCGGCGCCGACGACGGCCGGCTCGCGCGGATCGGCGCCTTCGTCGAGCTGCACGTCGAGCAGGGCCGCTACCTGAGCGAGGAGCAGCCGGTCGGCGTCGCCAGCGCGATCTGGCCGCACGGCCGCTGGCGCTTCGACTTCCACGGCGAGGCCAACCACGCGGGCACCACCCGGATCGAGGACCGCCGCGACCCGATGCTCACCTTCGCCACCACCGTGCTCTCGGCCCGCAAGAAGGCCGCCCTGGCCGGCGCGCTGGCCACCTTCGGCAAGGTCGCGATCGAGCCCAACGGCACCAACGCGATCGCCTCGCTGGTGCGCGGCTGGCTGGACTCCCGGGCGGCCGACGAGGCGACGCTGACCGAGCTGGTCCAGGCGATCGCCCAGGCCGCCGCCGAGCGCGGCGAGCGCGACGGCGTCAAGGTCGAGCTGACCCGCGAGTCCTACACCCCGGTGGTGGACTTCGACGGCCCGCTGCGCGACCGCCTCGCCCGCACGCTGCGCGCCGGCGGCAGGCTCGGCGGGGTGCCGGTGCTGCCCACCGGCGCGGGACACGACGCCGGGATCCTGGCGTCGGCCGTTCCGACCGCCATGCTGTTCGTACGTAACCCGAGCGGCGTCTCGCACTCCCCGGCCGAGTTCGCCGAGGTGGCCGACTGCCTCGCGGGGGTGTCGGCACTCGCGGACGTCCTGGAGGACCTGGCATGTCAGTGACGATGGGTGTGTCCGCCGGTGCGCCGGTGACCACGTACTGGGCCGAGCACGCCTGGCTGCCGCACGTGAACGGGCCGGTGGTGGAGCCGGACGTGCTGGTCGAGGTGGTCGACGGCCGGATCGCCCGGGTCGTGCCGGACAGCGGTCCGTGCCCGGCGGGCGCGGTGCGGCTGGCCGGACTGCTCGTCCCCGGCCAGGCCAACGCGCACTCGCACGCCTTCCACCGCGCGCTGCGCGGCACCGTCCAGGTCGGCTCGGGCACCTTCTGGACCTGGCGCGACACCATGTACCGCTTCGCCGGCGCGCTCGACCCGGACAGCTACCTGGAGCTGGCCACCGCCGTCTACGCCGAGATGGCGCTGGCCGGCATCACCGCGGTCGGCGAGTTCCACTACCTGCACCACGCCCCGGGCGGCGCCCGCTACGCGGACCCGAACGCGATGGGCGAGGCGCTGATCGAGGCGCCCGCCCGGGCCGGCATCCGGATCACCCTGCTGGACACCTGCTACCTGTCGTCGGGCTTCGGCGCCGAGCTGACCAAGCCGCAGCTGCGCTTCGGCGACGGCGACGCGGACGCCTGGGCCGAGCGGGCCGCCCTGCTCAAGCCCCGCGAGCACGCCCGGATCGGCGCGGCCGTGCACTCGGTGCGCGCGGTGCCGGCCGAGCAGCTGGGCACGGTGGCGCACTGGGCCAAGATGCGCAAGGCCCCGCTGCACGTGCACCTCTCCGAGCAGACCGCCGAGAACGACGCCTGTCTGACCGCGCACGGCGTCACGCCGACCCGGCTGCTGGCCGACCACGGCGTGCTCGGGCCGCTGACCAGCGCCGTGCACGCGACCCACCTGACCGACGAGGACGTCAAGCTCCTCACCGACTCCTCCACGGTCATCTGCATGTGTCCCACCACCGAGCGGGACCTGGCCGACGGCATCGGCCCGGCCCGCCGGCTGGCCAGCGGCGGCTGCCCGGTCACCCTGGGCAGCGACAGCCACGCGGTGATCGACCCGTTCGAGGAGGCCCGCGCGCTGGAGCTCAACGAGCGCCTGCGCTCGCGCACCCGCGGCCACTGGACCGCCAACGCCCTGCTGCGGGCCGGCACCGAGGACGGCCACGCCTCGCTCGGCTGGCCGGAGGCCGGGCGGATCGAGGCCGGGGCGCTGGCCGACTTCACCGTGCTGGCGCTGGACTCGGTGCGCACCGCCGGTCCCTCGCCGCGGCTCGGCGCGGAGACCGCGGTCTTCGCCGGCTCGGCGGCCGACGTGCGCCACGTGGTGGTCGGCGGGCGGCAGATCGTCCGGGACGGCGTGCACCAGCTGGTCGCCGACGTCCCCTCGGCGCTGCGCGACGCCGTCGCGGCGCTGCTTCCCTGAGTCAGCAGAGCTCCTGAGGGCGCGCCGGCGGGTCTGGCCGGCGCGCCCTCAGGTCCATCCCGAGAGGGCCCCATGAGCAGCACCCTGATCACCAACATCGGCACCCTGGTCACCAACGACCCCTCGCACCCGGGCCTGCTGGGCCTGCTGGAGAAGGCCGCCGTCGTACTGGACGGCTCGGTGGTCACCTGGACCGGCAGCGCGGCCGACGCGCCCGCCGCCGACGAGGTCGTCGACGCGCAGGGCCGGGCGCTGCTGCCCGGCTTCGTCGACTCGCACGCGCACCTGGTCTTCGCGGGCGACCGCACGGCCGAGTTCAACGCCCGGATGTCCGGCCAGGCCTACAGCGCCGGCGGGATCCGCACCACGGTGGCCGCCACCCGGGCCGCCTCCGACGCCGAACTGGACGCCAACCTGGCCCGGTTCGTGCGCGAGGCGCTGCACCAGGGCACCACCACGATCGAGTGCAAGTCCGGCTACGGCCTGACCGTGGCGGACGAGGCGCGGGCGCTGCGGATCGCCGCCACCCACACCCCCGAGACCACCTACCTGGGCGCCCACGTGGTGGCCCCGGAGTTCGCCGCCGACCCGGCGGCCTACGTCGACCTGGTGACCGGCGAGATGCTGGACGCCTGCGCCCCGCACGCCCGCTGGGTGGACGTCTTCTGCGAGAACGGCGCCTTCGACGGCGACCAGGCCCGGGCGGTGCTGACCGCGGGCATGGAGCGCGGCCTGATCCCGCGGGTGCACGCCAACCAGCTCTCCCACGGTCCCGGCGTCCAGCTGGCCGTGGAGCTGGGCGCCGCCTCGGCCGACCACTGCACGCACCTGACCGACGCGGACGTGGCGGCGCTGGCCGGCTCCGCGACGGTGGCCACCCTGCTGCCCGGCGCGGAGTTCTCCACCCGCGCCGCCTACCCCGACGCGCGCCGGCTGCTGGACGCGGGCGCCACCGTGGCGCTCTCCACCGACTGCAACCCGGGCTCCAGCTTCACCAGCTCGATGGCCTTCTGCATCGCGGTGGCGGTCCGCGAGATGGGGATGACCCCCGACGAGGCCGTGCACGCCGCGACCGCTGGTGGCGCCCGCGCCCTGCGCCGCACCGACGTGGGCCGGATCGCCCCCGGCGCGCGCGCCGACCTGCTGCTGCTGGACGCCCCCTCGCCGGTCCACCTCGCCTACCGCCCGGGCGTGCCGCTGACCGCGGGCGTGTGGCAGGCGGGCGTGCGGGTGCGCTGAGGCGCGCCGCGGCGTCCCGGCAACGGCACAGGGCCGGTACCCCCGCTCGGGGGTACCGGCCCTGTGCCGTTGCGGTCGGGCGGGTCAGTGCACGTTGCCCATCAGGCGGATGACCTTCTTGCGGTACACCACCAGCGCGAAGCCGGCGAGGATCGCCGCGACGCCCTGGGCGGCGAAGTACCAGGTGCTGCCGGTGGCGTCACCGACGATGAGCTGCATGATCGCGGCCACGCAGTCGCCCGCCGTGACGGCCAGGAACCACAGGCCCATCATCTGGCTGGCGTACTTGGCCGGGGCCAGCTTGGTGGTGACCGACAGGCCCACCGGGGAGAGGGTCAGCTCACCGACGGTCTGCACCAGGTAGACCATGGCCAGCCAGAGCGGGCTGACCTTGACGCCGCCGGAGGCGGCGGCCATCGCCAGCATCATCACCAGGAAGGAGGCGCCGATCATCAGCAGGCCGAAGGCGAACTTCATGGTGGTGCTGGGGTTCTTGCCCCGGCGGGCCAGCCACACCCAGAGCCAGGCGAAGACCGGGGCCAGCGCCATGATGTACAGCGGGTTCAGGGACTGGAACCAGCTGGAGGGGAAGTCGAAGCCGAGCAGCTTGGAGGAGGTGCTGTCGGTGGCGAAGATGTTGAGCGTCGAGCTGGACTGGTCGTAGATCATCCAGAAGACGGCCGCCGCGACGAAGAACCAGATGTAGCCGGTCATCTTCGACTTCTCGTCCGAGTCCAGGTCCTTGTCCCGGCGCATCCGCGCGAAGTACAGGGCCGGGATCGCGATACCGGCGATCGACAGCGGCCAGATGGCCCAGTCGATCGTGAAGTGCCCGGAGAGGGCGACCGCGGCGTAGAAGGCGACGGCCAGACCCAGCCAGAGCGCCGCCTTGCGCAGCACGGCGCTCTTCTCGGCGGGGGTGATCGGGGAGTTGACCACGTTGCTCTGCGGGCTCAGGTGGCGGGTGCCGAGCAGGTACTGGCCCAGGCCCAGCGCCATGCCGACGCCGGCCAGCGCGAAGCCCAGGTGCCAGTCGACCTTCTGCCCGACGGTGCCGATCACCAGCGGCGCGGCGAACGCGCCGAGGTTGATGCCCATGTAGAAGACGGTGAAGCCACCGTCACGACGCGGGTCGTTGGGGCCCTCGTAGAGGTGGCCGACCATCGTGGAGATGTTGGCCTTCAGCAGGCCGGAGCCCACCGCGATGAAGGCCAGGCCCACGAAGAACGACACGGTGACCGGCACGGCCAGCAGGAAGTGGCCGATCATGATGATGCAGCCGCCGACGGCGACCGTCTTGCGCGGACCCCAGAAGCGGTCCGCGATCCAGCCGCCGGGCAGCGCGGTCAGGTAGACCATGGCGTTGTAGACGCTCACGATCGCGGCGCCGAGCGCGGCCTTGTAACCCAGACCGCCCTCGTGCACCGAGGTGACCAGGTAGAGCACCAGCAGCGCGCGCATGCCGTAGAAGCTGAACCGCTCCCACATCTCGGTCATGAAGAGCGTGGCGAGTCCGCGGGGGTGCCCGAAGAAGGTCTTGCCGCCAGAAGGAGCGGCCGGCTGTATGCCGGCGTCCAGGGTGGTGGTTGACGCCATGAGTCGTTGTTCCTTGCCTGACTGTCTGGGACGCCGCCGGCCAAGGGGGGTGGAGGCCTGGCGGGTCCGAAGTACCGCGCAGCCCCCGCTCGCTGCTCGAGCAGGGGCTATCCGCGGTACATGACACGGGGACGGCACCACTGTACGTCCGCGTTTTCCCTGACATCAGCGGACATAAGTGCGTAAGTCCGTAACGAGAATGTAAAGCTCTGCCCACCATCGATGTGCCAATCGATGGTAACAACGGCAAGTCTCCTTCGAAGGCAAGGTCCAATGGGGAGATCTGGGGCGGCTCCGGGTGTCTTCCCGGACACCGGCGGGTCTCGGCCAGTCGAGTGGCCGGTTAACGACTGTGAACTAGTTCACAGGTCCGCCGCCCCGCCGCCCGCCCCGCCGTCAGACCCGCCATCGGGTCGGCCGCCGATCCGCCCGCCGATCCGCCGCCCCGCCGCAGCGCGGGCCCGGGAGCGGGCGGGGGACTGATCAGCACCCGCCCGGCGGACTACCATCGCCCCATGACCTGTGTGCTGCTCGCCGAGGACGACCCGGCAATCTCGGAACCGCTGGCCCGCGCGCTGCGGCGGGAAGGCTACGAGGTGCTGGTCCGCGAGGACGGACCCTCGGCGCTGGAGGCCGGCCTCGAGGAGGAGGTCGACCTGGTGGTGCTCGACCTGGGGCTGCCGCACATGGACGGGCTGGAGGTCTGCCGGCGGCTGCGCGCGGACGGCAAGAGCTGCCCCGTCCTGGTGCTCACCGCCCGCGCGGACGAGGTGGACACGGTGGTCGGCCTGGACGCCGGTGCCGACGACTACGTCACCAAGCCCTTCCGGCTCGCCGAACTGCTCGCCCGGGTCCGGGCGCTGCTGCGGCGCGGCAACGTCGACTCGCTCTCGACCGGCGCGCACGGCGTGCGGATCGACATCGAGTCCCACCGCGCCTGGGTCGGCGAGGAGGAACTGACGCTGTCCGCCAAGGAGTTCGAGCTGCTGCGGGTGCTGGTGCGGGACGCCGGACGGGTCGTCACCCGCGAGGACATCATGCGCCAGGTCTGGGACACCACCTGGTGGACCTCCACCAAGACGCTGGACATGCACATCTCCTGGCTGCGCAAGAAGCTCGGCGACGACGCCACCAACCCCCGCTACATCGCCACCGTGCGCGGCGTGGGCTTCCGCTTCGAGAAGAACTAAGGGCACCACCGCGTGAAGCGCAGGATGATCAACTCGCTGCTGGGTGTGGTCCTGGTGGTCGTGGTGGTCTTCTGCGTACCGCTGGCGCTGGTCGAGAAGCAGACCATCGTGGACTCCGCCCAGAACCGGGTGGACGCCGCCGCGGTCCGGCTGCTCGACCTGGTGGACAACCGGCTCGCGAACTCCGAGCCGGTCACCGGGGAGCACTTCGGCACCCAGGTCGCCGAGGGCAGCTACGCCGAGATCCGGATCCCCGGCCAGCCGCTGATCACGCTGGGCACCCCGCCCACCGGGAGCCGGCCGCTGACCGCCACCGAGAGCGGCGCGAGGGGCGAGACGGTCACCGCCGAGCAGTCCCGCTCGGACGTCGAGCACGAGATCGGCAACATGCTGCTGCTGCTCGGCCTGGTCGCGCTGCTCGCCGTCCAGGCCGCCGTGGCGCTGGCGGTCTGGCAGGCCCGCCGGCTGGCCCGTCCGCTCACCGACCTGGCCGAGACCGCCGAGCGGCTCGGCTCCGGCGATCCGCGCCCGCGCGACCGCCGCTACGGCGTGCCGGAACTGGACCGGGTGGCCGAGGTACTGGACGCCAGCGCGGAGCGGATCGGCCGGATGCTCACCGCCGAGCGCCGGCTGGCCGCCGACGCCTCGCACCAGCTGCGCACCCCGCTCACGGCGCTGTCGATGCGGCTGGAGGAGATCACCGCGCTGGCGCACCAGCCGGAGACGGTCCGCGAGGAGGCCGGCATCGCGCTCCAGCAGGTGGAGCGGCTGACCGACGTGGTCCAGCGGCTGCTCACCAACCAGCGCGACTCGCACGGGCCCACCGCCGGCGGCTTCGACCTGGACGAGGTGCTCAAGCAGCAGCGCGAGGAGTGGGCGGCCACCCTGCGCGGCAGCCAGCGCCGGCTGCTCATCGAGGGGCTGACCGGGGTCACCGCGCTGGGCACCCCGGGGACGGTCTCCCAGGTGCTCGCCACGCTGATCGAGAACTCGCTGATGCACGGCGCGGGCACGGTCACCGTCCGGGTGCGGACCTCCGGCAGCTCGGCGGTGGTGGAGGTGCAGGACGAGGGCGCGGGGGTGCCGGCGGAACTGGGCAACCGGGTCTTCGAGCGTACGGTCAGCGGGCGCAACTCCACCGGCATCGGGCTCGCCGTGGCGCGCGACCTGGCCGAGGCGGACGGCGGACGGCTCGAACTGCTCTCGCTGCGGCCGCCGGTCTTCGCGATCTTCCTGGGCCGGGTCACCGGGGCGTCGCCGCGCTGAGGTGCTCGCCGCGCTGAGGTGGTCGCCGCGCTGAGGTACCCGGCGCGCCGGGGTGCTCGGCGGGCTCGGCGGGCTCGGCGGGCTCAGTGCTTGGCGAGCTGCGACCGGTCGTCGACCAGGATCCGCTCCGCCTGGGCCACCACGGCCGGCGACTCGTGCTCGGCCAGCTCGGGCATCGCCTTGAAGACCCAGGTGCGGTACGAGAAGAAGCGGAAGAGCGTGCCCAGCCCGGTGCCGACCATCTTCGACGCGTTGTAGGCCACCGGCCCGGTCAGCGCCAGCGTGTAGGTGCTGAACCAGACCGTGCCGTTCTCGATCAGCATGCCGATGCCGCTGAAGATCAGGAAGAGCGTGATCTCCCGGCGGCGCGAGGCCGCGTCGCTGTCGCGGTACACCCAGTACCGGTAGCCGACGTAGTTGGCCGCGATGGCCACGATCGTGCCGATCACCGAGCAGCGCACCGGCGCCCAGCCGGTGGCGTGCAGCACGGCGTTGGAGACGCCGAAGTTGACGACGATGCCGACGAGTCCGACTATCGCGAACTTGACCACCTCGCCCGAGACGCCGCGCAGGCGCTGCAGGAGGGAGGGGCGCCGATGCGCGCTGGTCTTCGTCATCGAGGGGTCTCCTGTACCTGTTCGCCGACATGCCGTTGCGGAAATGAGGAATGCGGTCCGTGCACGATCCAGCCGCGCACCCGCGAATCCCCGTCGCGGCACGTGATCGGAACAGTGCCCTGTGGGGTCCGGCCATCCAGGCTACCGGCTGTTGATGAGGAGCCGGTCGCGTCGGGCGCCCCCGCGGTGCCGCACGCCCCCCGGGGCCCCGTCCGTACACCCGTCCCCACCGGCCCGGATATCCTGGCACCGTGACTTTCCCGGGCAGCGCAAAATTTCCAGTGGTGGGCATGGTCGGCGGCGGGCAGCTGGCCCGCATGGCCCACCAGGCCGGCATCCCGCTCGGGGTGCGGTTCAAGCTCCTCGCCGACACCCCGCAGGACTCCGCCTCGCAGGTGGTCGCCGACACCGTCCTCGGTGACTACCGCGACCTGGAGACGCTGCGCCGGTTCGCCGCCGACTGCGACGTGGTCACCTTCGACCACGAGCACGTGCCGACCGAGCACCTGCGCGCGCTGCAGGCGGACGGCATCGCCGTGCGGCCCGGCCCCGAGGCGCTGGTCAACGCGCAGGACAAGGGCGTGATGCGGGCCAGGCTCGACTCGCTCGGCGTGCCCTGCCCGCGCCACCGCCTGGTCACCGACCCGGCCGACGTGACCGCCTTCGCGCACGAGGGCGAGGGGTACCCGGTCGTCCTGAAGACCGTGCGCGGCGGTTACGACGGCAAGGGCGTCTGGGTGGTCGCCGACGAGCAGCAGGCGCACGCCCCGTTCCTGGCCGGCGTCGCGGTGCTGGCCGAGGAGAAGGTGGACTTCGTCCGCGAGCTGGCGGCCAACGTGGTCCGCTCGCCCAGCGGCCAGGCCGTCGCCTACCCGGTGGTGGAGAGCCTTCAGGAGAACGGCGTCTGCGCCGAGGTCACCGCCCCCGCGCCCGACCTGGACCCGGCGCTGGCCGGCGAGGCCCAGGCGCTGGCGCTGCGGATCGCCGGCGAGCTGGACATCACCGGCCACCTGGCCGTCGAGCTGTTCCAGACCCGCGACGGCCGGATCCTGGTCAACGAGCTGGCGATGCGCCCGCACAACTCCGGGCACTGGTCGATCGACGGCGCGGTCACCTCGCAGTTCGAGAACCACCTGCGGGCCGTGCTCGACCTGCCGCTCGGCGACCCGCGCCCGCGCGCGCCGTGGACCGTGATGGTCAACGTGCTGGGCGGCGACTACCCCGACATGTACCACGCCTTCCTGCACTGCATGGCCCGCGATCCCGGCCTGCGGATCCACATGTACGGCAAGGACGTGAAGCCCGGCCGCAAGGTCGGCCACGTCACCGTCTTCGGGGACGACCTCGAGGACGTGCGCGAGCGGGCGCGCCACGCGGCCGCGTACCTGAGAGGAACCATCACCGAATGACGAGCAACACCGGCCCCCTGGTCGGTATCGCCATGGGCTCCGACTCCGACTGGTCGGTGATGGAGGCCGCCGCCCAGGCGCTCGACGAGTTCGAGGTGCCCTACGAGGTCAACGTGCTCTCCGCGCACCGGATGCCGCGCGAGATGATCGGCTACGGCGAGCAGGCGCACCAGCGCGGCCTCAAGGCGATCATCGCCGGTGCCGGCGGCGCGGCCCACCTGCCCGGCATGCTCGCCTCGGTGACCCCGCTGCCGGTGATCGGCGTCCCCGTGCCGCTGCGCTACCTGGACGGCATGGACAGCCTGCTCTCCATCGTGCAGATGCCGGCCGGCGTGCCGGTGGCCACCGTCTCGGTGGCCGGCGCGCGCAACGCCGGTCTGCTCGCGGTGCGCATGATCGCCGCCTTCGACCCGGAGCTCACCGAGCGGATGACCGAGTTCCAGGCCGAGTTGAACACCCAGGCCACCGAGAAGGGCCGCAAGCTGCGGGCCAAGGTCGCGGGTTCGTCCTCCTTCGGCTTCTCGAAGTAGCCACCATGGGGGCATGACGACTGCCGACTCCGCCCCCGCCGCCGACCGCGCGCCCGCTCCCGCCCCCGCTCCCGAGCGGCTCGACCGGGCGCGCGCCCTGCTGGCCGAGCACCCCGTGCTGGACGGTCACAACGACCTGCCGTGGGCGATGCGCTCACTGGCCGGGTACGACCTGGACGAGGTCGACCTCGCCGCCGACCAGCGCGCCCACCTGCACACCGACCTCGACCGGCTGACCGCCGGCGGGGTCGGTGGGCAGTTCTGGTCCGTCTACGTCCCCTCCGCGCTGGCCGGCGACCAGGCGGTCAGCGCCACCCTCGAACAGATCGACTTCGTCCGGGCGATGGTCGAGCGCTACCCCGGACGACTGCGCCGGGCGCTGAGCGCCGACGACGTCGAGGCGGCCCGCGCCGAGGGCACGATCGCCTCGCTGATGGGCGCCGAGGGCGGCCACAGCATCAACTCCTCGATGGCCACCCTGCGGGCGCTGTACCGGCTGGGGGTGCGCTACCTGACCCTGACGCACAACGACAACGTGCCCTGGGCGGACTCCGCCACCGACGAGCCGGCCGCCGACGGCCTCACCCGCTTCGGCGAGGAGGTGGTGCGGGAGATGAACCGGCTGGGCATGCTGGTCGACCTCTCGCACACCGCCGCCACCACCATGCGCGACGCGCTGCGGGTCAGCCGGGCGCCGGTGATCTTCTCGCACTCCAGCGCCCGGGCCATCTGCGCTCACCCGCGCAACGTCCCCGACGACGTGCTGGCGCAGCTGCCCGCCAACGGGGGCGTGGCGATGGCCACCTTCGTCCCGCAGTTCGTGTTGCCGGCCGCCTGGGAGTGGGTGGAGCGGGCGAGCGGCGCGCTGGCGGCGCACGGCTTCCACGCGCTGGCGCACACCCCGGAGGCGATGCGGGTGCTGCACGCCTTCGAGGAGGGCGACCCGCGCCCGGTGGCCACGGTGGCGGACGTGGCCGACCACCTGGACCACATGCGCGAGGTCGCCGGGATCGACCACGTGGGGCTGGGCGGGGACTTCGACGGCACCGCCTTCCTGCCGGCCGGGCTGACGGACGTGGCCGGCTACCCGTACCTGATCGCCGAGCTGCTGGCGCGCCGCTGGTCGGCCGCCGACCTCGCGCAGCTGACCTGGCGCAACAGCGTGCGGGTGCTGCGCGACGCCGAGGCGGTGGCGCGGGACCTGCGCGGCAGGTGGGCGCCGTCGTCGGCGACGCCGGCGCAGCTGGACACGGCGGACGGAATCGGCGGGCCGCGGGAGTCGTTGGCCTGAGCGGTACCCGTTCCACCACGCGGGCCCACCACGCAGCCCGCGCCCTTCCCCTCACGCCCAGGAGGCAGCCGATGTACGGCGACCCGGCCACCGTCCGCAGGATCCTCACCGAGCTCGGGGACACCTGGGCGGTGGTGGGCCTGTCCTCGAACCAGCACCGCGCGGCGTACGGCGTCGCGCAGGTGCTGCAGCGCTACGGCAAGCGGATCGTGCCGGTGCACCCGAAGGCGGAGACGGTGCACGGCGAGCGCGGCTACGCCTCGCTGGCGGACATCCCCTTCGACGTCGACGTGGTGGACGTCTTCGTCCGCAGCGACCTCGCCGGCGCGGTGGCCGACGAGGCGGTGGCGATCGGGGCGCGGGCGGTCTGGTTCCAGCTCGGCGTCGTCGACGAGGAGGCGTACGCGCGGGTGCGGGCCGCGGGGCCGGAGATGGTGATGGACCGCTGCCCGGCGATCGAGATCCCGCTGCTGGGCTGAGGGGGGCATCAACCGATCGGTGGATGGGGTGGTCCACCACTTCGGTGGTGCGGTGGGGCCGGGCGGTCGATCCCCGGGGGCTGTGCGGCGCGCGACTCTGGTGTCACCGGAAGAGAGCGCACCACGGTCCACGAGGGGGACGAGCGGCATGGCGGTCATCGAGGTCGAGAACCTGCACAAGCGCTACGGCGACGAGGTCGCCGTGCACGACGTGTCGTTGCGGGTCGAGCAGGGCGAGATCTTCGGGATCCTGGGCCCCAACGGCGCGGGCAAGACCACCACGGTGGAGTGCCTGGCGGGCCTGCGCCCGGCCCAGGGCGGCCGGATCTCGGTGCTGGGCCTGGACCCGGTGCGGGACCGCGAGGCGCTGCGCCAGGTGTTGGGGGTGCAGCTGCAGGAGAGCGGCCTGCCCGACAAGCTGAAGGTCCGTGAGGCGCTGCACCTGTACGCCTCGTTCTACCGCGACCCCGCCGACCCGGGCGAGCTGATGGCCCGCCTAGGCCTGGCCGACAAGGCCGCCACCCGGTACAAGAACCTCTCCGGCGGCCAGAAGCAGCGCCTGGCGATCGCGCTGGCGATCGTCGGCAACCCCCGGGTGGTCATCCTCGACGAGCTCACCACCGGCCTGGACCCGCACGCCCGGCGTACCACCTGGGAGCTGATCGAGGCGATCCGCGACAGCGGCGTCACCGTGCTGCTGGTCACCCACTTCATGGAGGAGGCCGAGCGGCTCTGCGACCGCGTCGCGGTCATCGACGCCGGCCGGGTCATCGCCCTGGACACCCCCGCCGCGCTGGCCGCCCGCGCCGGCCGCGGGCAGCGGATGCGCTTCCGGCCCTCCGCCCCGCTGGACGAGCGGCTGCTGCTCGCGCTGCCCGAGGTCACCGCCCTGCGCCGGCACGGCTCGCAGCTGGAGGTCACCGGCACCGGCAACCTGGTGCACGCCGTCACCTCGCTGCTCGCCCGCCGCCAGATCATCGCCGCGGACCTGCGGGTCGAACAGGGCACCCTCGACGACGCCTTCATCGCGCTCACCGGCCACGGACACGGCCCGGGGCGCGAAGCGGCCTGAGGCCGCCCTGCCGCCTTGCCCCGCCGCTCTACCGCGCTGCCCCGCCCCGCCCTGCCCCCGCGCCCGCCACCGTTCGGTTCAGACCTGGAGAAGCCCGATGACCACCGCCGCCGCCCCCGCCGCCACCCTCCGTCCCGCCCGCCGCACGCGGATGACCCGCCACGGCTTCGCCACCCTCACCCGCACCCAGGCCACGCTGCTGCTGCGCGAACCCGCCGCGCTCGTCTGGCTCGCGCTGCCGATGCTGCTGCTCCTGGTCTTCGGCAACATCCCGGGCTTCCTCACCCCGCAGGCCACCCTCGGCGGGCGGCGGGTCATCGACGTCTACGTCCCCACCATCGCCGCCATGGTGCCGCTCTTCCTGGCCCTCACCGCGCTGCCGATGACGATGGCCGCCCACCGGGAGAAGGACGTCCTGCGCCGGCTGTCCGCCAGCCCGGTGCCCGCCACCGGCATGCTCGCCGCCCTGGTCACCGTCATCGCCGCGCTCGCCGCCCTGGGCGTCACCGCCGTCGTCACCGTCGGTGCCCTCGCCTTCCACGTCTCCACCCCCGCCAACCCGGCCGCGGTGCTGAGCTCCTTCCTGCTGGGTGCCACCGCCGTGCTCGCGCTGGGCCTGCTGGTCGCCGCCCGGGCGCGCACCGGCACCGCCGCCAGCGCGATGGGCGTGCCCCTGATGGTGCTCAACTTCTTCGCCAGCGGGCTCTACTTCCCGGTCGCCCAGATGCCCCGGCTGCTGCAGCACGTCACCGAGTACATCCCCTTCGGCGCCGTGATGGCCGCCTGGGACGGCCGGGGCGCGCTCTGGCAGCACCTCGCCGTCCTCGCCGCCTACACCCTGCTGGCCGGCACCGCCGCCGCCCGCTGGTTCCGCTGGGAGTGAGCCGCCGCCCGGCCACTCGTCCGCCCGGCCGTCCGCACGCCGCGTGGGCACAGCACGGAGCCCCGGGACCGCCGACCTCTCGTCGGTGCGTCCCGGGGCTCCGCGCCGTGCCCACGCCGTACGCGCGGTCCTACCGTCCTACTGTCCTCCGCGCGCGGGACTCAGCTGGGGCGGCCCATGGCGCGGTACGTCCAGCCGGCCGCGCGCCAGGCCGGACCGTCCAGCACGTTGCGCCCGTCCAGCAGCCGGCGCTCGGCGACCACCGATCCCAGCGCCACCGGGTCCAGCTCGCGGAACTCCTGCCACTCGGTCAGGTGCAGCACCACGTGCGCGCCGACGGCCGCGTCGGTCGGGGAGGCGGCGTAGTTCAGGCCCGGGTACATCTTGCGGGCGTTGTCCATGGCCTTCGGGTCGTAGACCGTCACCTCGGCGCCCTGCAGCTGGATCTGCGCGGCCACGTTGAGTGCGGGGGAGTCCCGGATGTCGTCGGAGTTGGGCTTGAAGGCGGCGCCGAGCACGGCCACCCGGCGGTCCTGGAACCCGCCGCCGCACTGCTCGCGGGCCAGCTCGACCATCCGCGAGCGGCGGCGCATGTTGATCGAGTCGACCTCGCGCAGGAAGGTCAGGGCCTGGTCGGCGCCGAGCTCGCCGGCCCGGGCCATGAACGCCCGGATGTCCTTGGGCAGGCAGCCGCCGCCGAAGCCGAGCCCGGCGTTGAGGAACCGGCCGCCGATCCGCTCGTCGTAGGAGAGCGCCTTGCTGAGCAGGTTGACGTCCGCGCCGGCGCTCTCGCAGACCTCGGCCATCGCGTTGATGAAGGAGATCTTGGTGGCCAGGAAGGAGTTGGCCGCGGCCTTCACCAGCTCGGCGGTGGCGTAGTCGGTCACCACCAGGGGGGTGCCCTGGCCGATCGGCGTCGCGTAGACCTCGCGCAGCAGCTCCTCGGCCCGACCGCCCGGGCGGACCCCGACCACGATCCGGTCGGGGTTGAGGGTGTCGCCCACGGCGTAGCCCTCGCGCAGGAACTCCGGGTTCCAGGCCAGCTCGACACCCTCGCCGGCCGGCGCCAGCGCGGCCAGCCGCTCGGCCATCCGGCTCGCGCTGCCCACCGGCACGGTGGACTTGCCGACCACCAGGACCGGCCGGGTCAGGTGCGGGGCCAGCGCGTCCACGGCCAGCTCGACGTAGCTCATGTCGGCGGCGAACTCGCCCGCCTTCTGCGGCGTGTTCACACAGATGAAGTGCACGTCCGCGAAGTCGGCGACCTCGGCGGGGGAGCTGGTGAAGCGCAGCCGCCCGGTCGAGCCGGGGTGGCCCGCGACGTGCTTGAGCAGCATCTCCGAGAGCCCCGGCTCGTACATCGGCACCCGGCCGGCCGAGAGGGAGGCGAGCTTCTCCGGGTCGATGTCCATGCCGAGTACCTCGAAGCCCAGTTCGGCGAGGCAGGCAGCGTGTGTCGCGCCGAGATAGCCGGTGCCGATCACCGAGATGCGCAGGGCCACGGGCTTCCCCTTTACGGGTGCGGGTTGTCGGTGGTGTACCGGCAGGCGGAACAGGCAGGACGAGGTGCAGTGACCGATGGTAGCTGTTGGCATCGACTGGGCGGCAAATGTGGCGAGACGGCCATATGACGAGCGTGTGAGGCGGACAATGCCGCCATGGATGAGCCGCCCGACGCGCCACCGCTCTCGGAACCGCCCTCCCACTCACCGCTGGCCGACTTCTTCCGCGACGAACCGGACCACGGTCCGGACCGCGAACCGGACCACGGTCCGGACGCAGGTTCGGACGCCGCCACCACCGGTGACGCCTCCGCCGACGCCCCCGCGGCCGGCGCCGACCCGCCCGACACCCGCCGCGGACGGCGCCGGCGAGCCCGGCGCGTCCTGCTCTGGGCGCTGGCCGCGCTGCTGGGGCTGACCGCGGTCGGGGTGGGCGGCCTCTACTGGACCGTCGACCACTACATGTCCTCCGTCCGGCGGATCCCGGACGCGTTCCCGACGCTGCCCGCCTCCGCCCAGCCGGCCCCGGTGCCCGGCAGCGGGACGACCTTCCTCCTGGTGGGCCTGGACGCCCGCTCGGACGTCCCGACCACCGGCCAGCAGGCCTCCACCCCGCCTTCGGGGGCGCCCGCCTCCGGGGCGCCCGTCTCGGGGGCTCCGGTCTCCGGAGCGCCCGCGAACGGACCGGCCTGGCAGGTCGGTGCGGCCCGGTCGGACACCATGATGCTGCTGCACATATCCGCCGACCGGAAGAGCGCGGCGGTGGTCTCGATCGCCCGCGACACCTGGGTGAACATCCCCGGCCACGGCATGGCGAAGATCAACGCGGCCTACTCCTGGGGCGGCCCGGCGCTGATGATCCAGACCGTGCAGGACCTGACCCACATCCACGTCGACCACTTCGGCGTGATCGACTGGAACGGCTTCAAGTCCCTGACCGACGCGGTCGGCGGCGTCGACATCACCATCCCGCAGACCATCGAGGCCAAGGGCGAGAGCCGGGGCTGGCAGGCCGGCAGCTACCACATGGACGGCGACGAGGCGCTGCTCTACGTCCGCGAGCGGCACGGCCTGCCGGACGGCGACCTCGACCGCACCAAGCGCCAGCAGAACTTCCTGCGCGCCCTGTTGAAGCAGACCCTGAACTCGGGCACGCTCACCAGCCCGACCCGGCTGGCCGGCCTGCTGCGCTCGGTGGGCGACGTGGTCAGCGTCGACAGCCGGCTCAGCAACAGCGACCTCTACGACCTGGCGTGGAGCCTGCGCGACATCCGTCCGGACGGCGTGCACTACCTGAACGCGCCGTTCGCCGGCTTCGACACCATCGACGGGCAGGACGTGGTGCAGCTCGACACCGGCGCCGCCGTCCCGCTCTGGGACGCGATCCGCAACGACACCATGACCCAGTACCTGCAGAACCACCGGGTGGACAGCCTCGGTGACAGCGACAGCGTGCGCTGAGCGCGGCCGCCGACGGCCGTGTCACGCATGTCACGTCGGGCCTAGGCAGGGTGCGGGCCTAGAATTAGGATCTACTTAACGGTAGTTAACGTCGGTTATCCAGAGGGGCAGCAGACCATGGCGAGCAGTGCCGATTTCGACCTCTTCCGCATCTCGGAGGAGCACGAGATGCTCCGCGACGCGGTCCGCTCGCTCGCCGAGGCCAAGATCGCCCCGTACGCGGCGGACGTCGACGAGCACGGCCGGTTCCCGCAGGAGGCCCGGGACGCGCTGGAGGCCAACGACCTGCACGCCGTGCACGTCCCCGAGGAGTACGGCGGCGCCGGCGCCGACGCGCTGGCCACCGTCATCGTGATCGAGGAGATCGCCCGGGTCTGCGCCTCCTCCTCGCTGATCCCGGCCGTCAACAAGCTCGGCTCGCTGCCGGTCCAGCTCTCCGGCTCCGAGGAGCTGAAGCAGAAGTACCTGGGCGCGCTCGCCCGCGGCGAGGGCATGTTCTCCTACTGCCTCTCCGAGCCGGACGCCGGCTCGGACGCGGCCGGCATGAAGACCCGTGCGGTCCGTGACGGCGACTTCTGGGTGCTCAACGGCGTCAAGCGCTGGATCACCAACGCGGGCGTCTCCGAGTTCTACACGGTGCTGGCCGTCACCGACCCCGACCTGCGCTCGAAGGGCATCTCGGCCTTCGTGGTGGAGAAGGGCGACGAGGGCGTCACCTTCGGCGCCCCGGAGAAGAAGCTCGGCATCAAGGGCTCCCCGACCCGCGAGGTCTACCTCGACAACGTCCGGATCCCCGCCGACCGCATGATCGGCGCCGAGGGCACCGGCTTCGCCACCGCCATGAAGACCCTCGACCACACCCGCATCACCATCGCCGCCCAGGCGCTGGGCATCGCCCAGGGCGCCCTCGACTACGCCGCCGGCTACGTCAAGGAGCGCAAGCAGTTCGGCAAGCCGATCGGCGAGTTCCAGGGCATCCAGTTCATGCTCGCCGACATGGCGATGAAGCTCGAGGCCGCCCGCCAGCTCACCTACGCGGCCGCCGCCAAGTCCCAGCGCGTCGACGCCGACCTCACCTTCTTCGGCGCCGCCGCCAAGTGCTTCGCCTCCGACGCGGCCATGGAGATCACCACCGACGCCGTCCAGCTCCTCGGCGGCTACGGCTACACCCGCGACTACCCGCTCGAGCGGATGATGCGCGACGCCAAGATTACGCAAATCTACGAGGGCACCAACCAGGTCCAGCGCATCGTCATGGCCCGCAACCTCCCCTCCGCCTGACACCCGCTGCCGGCCCAGCCGGCATCGCCCGAAGCCCGGAACCCACCACGGTTCCGGGCTTCCGCGTCTCCTCCCGGCGGTGGTGGGTATCGGCTCGGGGCCTGTTACGAAGTCGGGACGGGGGGTGTCGAACTGATCCGTCGTGGGCGGGCGTCGTGAGCGGCGACAGACCACTGGACGTCCGTCCACGACTTGCGGGAGCGAACCATGAAGCCGAACGCCGTGCGGTTGGGCAAGGGGGCGGCGGTTGCCGCCACGACGTTGGCGCTGGTGCTCGGGGCGGCGGCGTGCAACGACGACACGCCCTCCACGAACGGGAGTTCACCGGCGGCCTCCACCGCCGCGTCGGCGTCCGCCAAGGCGCCCGGGGCCGGGAGCTCCGCGCCGTCCGCCGTCGCGTCCGCCGCCGCCTCGGGGGCGGCGACGGGGGGCAAGGCGTCGCCGTCCGCGGCGGGTTCGGGTGCGGCGGCGGCTTCCGACCGGTGTCACACCGGGGACCTGAAGGCGGACGTCCAGATCCAGGCCGCCGGTCTGGCGCTGGTGGCGCTGACCAACAAGAGCACCCACAGCTGCACCGTCCACGGCTACCTGGGCTACGGCGGCCTGCAGGCCGACAACAGCCCGCTGACCGTCGCCACGGCGCGGGTCCCGTTCCCCGGCCCGGCGGTGGACGTCACGCTGAAGCCCGGCACGAGCGCCTTCTCGGGCCTCAAGTGGGTGCCCTGCGACAAGAGTGACGCCAGCTGCAAGGTGCTGGCCGGCGTCACCGTCACCCCGCCGGACGAGACCACCCGGTTCACCGCCTCCGTGCTCGGCACGGACGGCAAGGCGGTCCCGCAGATCACCGTCTCCGCCGCCGGGTTCACCGTCGGCACGCTCCAGTCGGTGACCCAGGGCGTGGTGTTCGGCTGACACCGCCGCCCCCGCGGCCCCCGCGCCTCTCGCACTCCGCCGTCCGATGCGCAGAACGCACTTGATCTTGGCGCGCTGTCCGGGCCAGGATCTCGCTCGATCCGCCGCGCCGGAGGGACCGGCGTGGGGACGAGTCGACGGGGGAGAACTGTGGCGACGACTGACGGAACGTCGAGACCGGGACTGCGGCAGCGCCATGTGGCGATGATCGCGCTGGGCGGTGCCATCGGGGCGGGGCTCTTCGTCGGATCCGGGGTGGGGATCGCCGCCGCCGGGCCGGGGATCGTGCTCTCCTACGTGGGGGCCGGGGTGCTCACCGTCCTGGTGATGCGGATGCTGGGGGAGATGTCGGCGGCGTATCCGGGCAGCGGCTCCTTCGCCTCGCACGCGAGCCGGGCCTGGGGGCCGTGGGCCGGGCTGGTCGCGGGCTGGATGTACTGGGCGCTGCTGGTGGTGAGCGTGGCGGCGGAGGCGATCGGCGCCTCCCGGATCGTCTCGGGCTGGCTGCCGGGGGTGCCGGCCTGGGCCTGGGTGGCGCTCTTCATGGCCCTCTTCACCGCCGGCAACCTCGCGGGCGTGCGGAACTTCGGGGAGCTGGAGTTCTGGTTCGCGGGCGTGAAGGTGGCCGCGATCTGCGGCTTCATCGCGCTGGGGGTGGCGGCCGTGGCGGGCGTCCTGCCGGGGCGGAGCCGGATCTCGCCGCTCGCGGACCTGACCGCGCACGGCGGGCCGCTCCCGCACGGGTGGCACGGTGTGGCGGTCGGCCTGGTGGCCGCGGTCTTCGCGTACGGCGGGCTGGAGACGGTGACGATCGCGGCCGCCGAGTGCGCGGACCCGGTGGGCGCGGTGCGCCGGGCGGTGCGGGCGGTGCTGTGGCGGGTGACGGCCTTCTACGTCGGCTCGATGGCGGTGATCGTCGCCGTCGTGCCGTGGGACGACCCGGCGGTGGCGACCGGCCCGTACGCGGCGGCGATCGGACGGATCGGGGTGCCCGGCGCGGCACGGCTGATGGACGCCGTGGTGCTGGTCGCGCTGCTGTCGGCGATGAACGCCAACATCTACGGGTCCTCGCGGATGCTGCACGCGCTGGCCGAACGCGGGGACGCACCCCGGCTGTTGGGCGGTGGCGTCCGCGCGCTCACCGTCCCGAAGCGCACCGCGGACCGGGAGCCCACGGCCGGGGACTCCACCGACCGGGGCGTCGCGGGCAAGAGCGCCGCCGTGCTGGCGTCGGCGGCGTTCGGCTTCGCCTCCGTCGCGCTGAGCCTCCTCTGGCCACGGACGGTGTTCCCGTTCCTGCTGAACTCGATCGGCACCGCGATCCTGGTGGTCTGGGTGCTGATAGCCGCCTCCCAGCTGCGGCTGCGCCGCCGGCTGGAACAGGACTGCGGACAGCGGCCGGTGGTGCGGATGTGGGGCTTTCCGTACCTGAGTTGGGCGGCGCTGGTCGCGATGGCGGGCGTGCTGGTGTTCATGCTCGCGGACCCGGGGAGCCGGACCCAGGTGCTGTGCACCGGGGCCTGGACGGCCGTCCTGCTGGTGGCCGCCGAGGTCCGGCGCCGGCGCCGCCGGCGCGCTGTCCCGGCCGTGGGCGATCGCGGCGACGGCGGTGCCGATCGCGAGGCCGGCCAGGCCCGTTCCGGTGAGGCCGGCGACCCGCCGCGGGTCGGTCA
>NZ_BAAALF010000014.1:0-24480 GCF_039528135.1 Kitasatospora nipponensis
CGCCGCCCCGCTCGCCCCCGCCGCGCGGCTGCTGCCCGCGCTGGCGGCCGTCTACCGCGCGCAGCTGACCCGGGCCAAGGTGGCCCGGATCCCGCTGATGTTCGTGGCCACCTTCCAGTCGGTGGGCATCCTGGTGATGATGCGCGGGGTCGTGGACGGCGGCGACAACCCGGCGGCCCGCGCGGTGGTGGCCGGCTCCAGCGTGCTGGTGGTGGCCTTCGTGGCCCTCAACCTGCTCGCCCAGTACTTCGGCAGGCTGCGCGCCACCGGCGGCCTGGACCACTACGCGACGCTGCCCGTGCCGGCCGCCTCCGTGGTGCTCGGTGCGGCCGGCGCCTACGCCTCCTTCACGCTGCCCGGGGCGCTGGTCACCGCAGGCCTGGGCGCCGCGCTCTTCGGCCTGTCCTGGGCACACCTGTGGGTGCTGCTGCTGGTGGTGCCGCTGGCCGGTGCGGCGCTCTCCGGGCTGGGCGCGGCCTGCGGGCTGCTCGCCCCCAAGCAGGAGATCGCCACCATGCTCGGCCAGCTGGGCATGTCCGCCGCGCTGCTGCTGGGCGTGCTGCCCGCCTCCCACCTGCCGGCGGCGATCCGCGCGCTGCGCGACCTGCTGCCCTCGACCTACGGGGTCGAGGCCTTCGCGCGGACCTTCGCGGCCCGGCCGAACTGGCCGGCGGTCGCCGGTGACCTGGCCGTCTGCGCCGCCGTCGGGGTGCTCTCGCTGACCCTGGCGACCTGGGCCTACCGCCGCGCCACGACCCGTTAGCCGGTTCCGCCGGTGCGGCGTGAAACGATGGAGCCGTGACCGTACCGAACACTCCGCCGGACGCCGGCCTCCTGCCGCCCGCCCCGCAGCAGCCGTCCCGACTCCAGCGCGGACTGCGCGAGCTCTGGACGGCCGCCCCGATCGGGCTGGTCTGCCTGCTGCTCGGCGTGGTCATGGGCCTGCTCTGGCTCTGGTGGGCCCCCGAGGTGCCGCTGGTGGTGCACGGGCAGAGCGTGCTCTACGTGGACCCCGAGGGCGAGCAGCGGGCCGCCGCTGACGGAACCTTCCTGCTGCTGGGCGTCGGCTTCGGCCTGCTCACGGCGGGCGGCGCGTTCGTGGCCACCCGGCAGCGCGGCGGCGGCATCGCGGTCGCGGTGCTGCTCGCGGTCGGCGGCCTGTTCGGCTCGCTGATCGCCTGGAAGCTGGGCGCCGCGCTGGGCCCGACGACGAACCTGGTGGGTCACGCCAAGCAGGTCGGCGACGGGCACACCTTCTACGAGGCCCTCGACCTGGGGGCCAAGGGCGCGCTGCTGGCCTGGCCGATGACCGCGATGGTGGTGCTGCTGGGGCTCTCGGCGGCGCTGGGCAAGCGCGAGGAGGACCCGCCGCCGTACTGGGCCGGTACGCCGTGGGCGCTGGCGGGGGAGGACGGGCACGAGCACGCGCACGAGCACGACGAGGTCGAGCGGGGCGGGGTGTGGGGCGTGCCGGGTGCGTCTGGTGTGGCGGACGGACCGGCTGCGCCCGACCTGCCGCCGCTGCCGGGGGCTTCGGCTCCGCCGGTGGACGCGGCTCCGGCTCCGGCCGCGCCGGTCGCGCCACGGCCCGAGGCGCCCGTGGACCGGACGCCCGAGCAGCGTCCGGGCGAGGACGAGCGTGCGGCCGAGCAGCACCCCGCCGACCGGCGGCCGGGCGGGTCGGTCAGCGCCGGCTGATCGCCGCACTGACGGCGCCGGTCAGCCGCAGCAGGTCGCCCGGCGCCAGCTCGACCTCCAGGCCGCGCCGGCCGGCCGACACGTAGATCGTCGGGTGGTCGAGGGCGCCGGCGTCCAGCACGGTGCGCAGCGCGCGGCGCTGCCCCAGCGGCGAGATGCCGCCGCGGACGTAGCCGCTGCTGCGCTCGGCCGCCGCCGGATCGGCCATCGCCGCCCGCTTGCCACCGACGGCCGCCGCCAGCGCCTTGAGGTCCAGCTGCCCCGCGACCGGCACGACGCCGACCGTCAGCGCGCCGTCGACCTCGGCCACCAGCGTCTTGAAGACCCGCTCCGCATCGACGCCCAGCGCCTGCGCGGCCTCGCCGCCGTAGGAGGCGGCGGCCGGGTCGTGGTCGTAGGCGTGCACGGTGAACGGCACGCCGGCCGCCTCCAGGGCCACCGTCGCGGGGGTGCCCTTGCCGCCGCTGCCGCTCTTCTTCGCCATGGGGCGTCCCCTGTCGCTTCGGGTCGTTCAGTTCGGGCTGAACGCCTGCCGGGTCAGGTCCACGGCCGGGACCGAGGGCAGCCAGGCCAGCACCGCGGTCTCCCGGCGCAGCAGCTCCAGCTCGATGCTCAGCCGGGAGGCGGTGTCGGGGCAGGCGAGCAGCCGCTGCTTGACCGGGACCTCCAGCACGGAGGCGGCCGCGACCAGGTAGGAGAGCACCTGCGGATCGTCGGGCAGCTCCTGCTCGCCGCTCAGGCTCGCCTGCCGGGCGCCGGCCAGCCGCTTCTGGTACGCCCGGAAGGCCCGCTCCACCCCGCCCGCCAGCGCGCCCGCGCCCTCGCCGGGCTGCTCCTCGATCGTCTCCACCTCACCCACCAGGTACGGCCCGCCGGTCTCCACCGAGCGCAGCCGGAACCGGGTGGTGCCGGTGACCAGCAGTTCGTAGCGCCCGTCGGCCTGCGGGCTCACCGAGGCGACGTCCGCGACGCAGCCGATGTGGTGCATGGCCTCCAGCGGGTCGCCGGTGATGGTGCCCAGGCCGTCCAGCGGCCCGGCCGGGCCCTCGCCCTCGGTCACCGGCGCCACCTCGCGGCCGTCCTTGATGGCCAGCACCCCGAACCGCCGGGGTTCCTCCTCGGGCAGGGCCACGAGGTCGGCGACCAGCCGTCGGTAGCGTTCTTCGAAGACGTGCAGGGGCAGCACGAGACCGGGGTAGAGCACCGCGTTCAACGGGAAGATCGGCAGCCGTTCTGTCACGGCGCACAGCGTAGCCGCCCGCCGGAGCCCGCCGGGCAACCCCGGTGGAGGCCCGCGCGTGGGGCCGGCGTGCGCAGGGAAAATCGGGGGTGCCGGTTGGGGCGGGTGTGGCAGGGTGCGGAGCGGCGGACCGGTCGTGCCGCTGCTCGCCGGCCCACCACTGGAGTGTTCGATGACGCCGCCGCCGCGCCTGGTCCCGTTGCTGGAGCAGTTCGACTTCGCGTACCAGCGCCTCGCGGACCGCCTGGCGGGTCCGGTCGTGGACAGCGGCAACGGGACGGACGTCGAGGTCGTCCCGCTCACCGACGAGGAGTACCACTGGGAGCCGGTGCCCGGCTGCTGGTCGGTCAGGCGACGCACGGACGGCCCCGGCCCGCGGGCGACCGTCCTGGACGGAGCGGGCGCATGGGGACGCGACGGGGCACCCGCCCCGCACCCGGTTCCGCCGCCCTTCACCACCCTGGCCTGGCGGCTGAGCCACCTCACCGAGATGCTGATCCTGCGCGCCGACCACACGGTGGGAAGCCGCACGCTCACCCGGGAGGACGTGCCGGTCGGCGCGGACGCGGCCGAGGCGGTGGCCGCCCTGCGCACCGGCGCGGCAGCCTGGCGCGCGGCCCTGCTCGCCGCGGACGACGCGGCGCTCGACACGGTCGGGCACAGCGGCTACCCGTACGGCAGCGACCCGGAGGACGTGTTCCTGGACATCGTCTGGTGGGTCAACCAGGAACTGCTCCACCACGGCGCGGAGATCGCGCTGCTGCGCGACCTGTACGCGGCACGCGGGGAGTAGGGGCAACGGCTGTTCGTGCCCGGCGTGAGACGTCGGACCCGCCGACTTCAACCGGGCGGGCGGGTGTGGTGGATGCGGAGCGGGTCGTGGCTGCGGCGGGGGCCGGCGGGCTTGCGCCGGTGGGCCGTTGACGTGTGGTGGGGCTTCCCGGCGGGCGGCCCTCTCGGCAGAAGCGGTATGCCTGCGGTGCGAGGTGGTCCGGCCGGGCTTGACCTGTCCGAGGTGACGGGCACGGCATTCTCGACCGGAATCCGCGTGGTCGGTTGGCGACCGCGGGTGAGGGGGAGCCGGCGGCGGTGGTGCGGAAGCCCCCCTGGCATGCTGGCCGCATGGACGCTGACGCTCTGACCCCGGTTCACCTCGACGAGGTGATGGACGGGTTGGCGACGAACGCCGCCCTGCCGGCTCCCATGGTCCGGCGGATGTTCGCATGGCGCCGGGGGATGGGGAAGGTGGCGAAGCGTCCGGACCTGACCGAGGACATGATCGCCGAGATCATCGCGATCGACGACCACTGGCTCCTGCACGGCCTGGCGCTCAACGACCGGCTGCCGGATCGGTTCCGTGTCCGACTGGCCACCCATCGGGACGAGGCGGTGCGGGCCGCGCTCGTCGTCCACGCCGCGACTGCGCCCAGGGCGATGTTCGAACAGCTCATCGACGACCCCGACCGACAGGTCCGCGAGTACCTGGCCGGGGGCCACCACACACCGCCCGACCTCCGGGCCCGCCTCGTCGCCGACCTCGACCCCGCGATCCGGGCCGCGCTGGCGAAGCACTGGACACAAGCACCGGAAGCGATCCGCCGGATCCTGCTGACCGACCCCGAGGCCGCGGTCCGCGCCGCGGCCTGTTCGACGTACTACGCCCGTCGGCCGCATCCGGTACCGCCCTCGGACCTCCTGTCGGCCCTGCTGGCAGACCCGGTGACCCGGGCGGGCGCAGTCATTCACGCTGTTCTCGACGCGGACACTCTCCGGCGGCTCGCCGAGGATCCGAGCAGCACGGTTCGCGCTGAACTCGCCAGGCATCCCGATCTGCCGCCGTCCGTTCGCGACGTCCTCGCCGTCGATCCGGCCCTGAGCGTCCGGGTGAAGGTCTTCGCCCGGCCGGATACGCCAGAACACGTGCGGGCGCAGATCCACGCCTCGATTCACGAGCTCTCACGTTCGACGGCCGACCCGGGGGACGACGCGGACGACGAAACGCTCCTGGAGTGGTTCGAGAACGAGTTCGCGCCCACGGAACTGCGGATCCTGCGGCTGCCCTGGGTGACGGCCGATCCGGTGCCGCACGTCGATTCGCCCTACGTCAGCTTCCGGGTCTCCGCGGCCGCCAGCAGGGTCCTTCCCGCCGAAGCGGTGGCCCGACTGCTCGACGACGAGGAGGAGCTGGTGCGCCTCACCATGGCGTCCAGCGCCCCGCACCTGGTCGATCCCGCGACCGCCGAGAGCATCGAGCGCCGTTACCGGCCCCGGGGGGACAAGTTCACGTTCTGGTGGGACAAGAAGGAGGTCCTGACATTCCCCCCGGCCGCCCTGCGCCGCTTCGCCACCGACCCTGAGCCCCGGCTCCGCTCCTTCGCGCCGCGCGATCCGGATCTGCCCTCGGACCTCGCCGAGAAGCTGGCCGCCGACCCCGAGGACCGCGTCCGCCGCGCGGTCGCGCCCCACGGCAACCTCCCGCTCCGGTCCCTGCTCCGGCTCCTCGCCGACCCCTCGCAGCGCGTCGCGGAGGCTGCCGCCGCCTCACCGTTCCTTCCCGTCGAGCACATGGAGCGTCTGCTGGCCCGGGCGGGCCTGTAGCCGCCGAGTCGCCCAGGCTCCGCCGGGCCGACTGTGGCCACTGATGCGGAAGAGCGCATCGGCCCAGGGCTCAGGGGCCCGGTTGGGGGGCGGGGGCGTAGTAGGCGGTGAGGGGGCCGCCGGGGTGGGACTGCTGGAACCAGATGACCCGGCGGGCTCCGCCGATGTAGGCCGGGGCGCTGACCCAGAGGTCCTGGTGCGGGGCGCGTTCGTTGCCGGGGATCAGGGCGGCGTCGGTGGCGTCGGCGGCGATCTCGCGCAGCAGGGCCTCCGCCGTGGCCTCGGCGGCGGCCGGGGCGATGGCCAGGGCGGTCAGGGCGTGCCAGAGGTCCATGGCGACGAAGGCGATCGGCCGGTGGCCCAGGGCGGCGTGCGCCCTGGGGTCCTGGTAGGCGCACACCGCCCCCGCCCGGGCGACGGGCCGGGAGGAGGGTGCCGAGGGATCGGGGTGCATGCCGTGCAGGGTAGTGGCGTCCCGGCCGGAACGCCCCACCCCCGGGTCTACCGCTCGGGCCGTTGCCGGGGCCGCCGCCGCAGGAACCGGCCGGTGAGGACCCGGCTCAGGCGGGGGTGGCGCCGGGCGAACCAGTCGCTACGCATCACCGCGGCGGCGGCGGCGAGGGCGCCGGCCCGGGCGGCCAGCTCGGCGACCCGCAGGCAAACCTCGGCCCGGGTCGCCCCGCCGAGGTCGACGGCGGAGAGCGCCGTGGCGACGCCGAGCCCGTAGAACCAGCCGGCGCCGACGGCCTGCCGCACCGCCCGGCGACGGGCGGCGGCCAGGGCCTGCGCCGCGTCCATCGGCGCGTCCTGGTCCGTCGGGAACCACACGCCGGCCGCCTGGGCCACGACGACCCCCAGGGAGAGCCAGCAGAAGGTGAGCAGCGGCATGTAGTCGGGCTCGCCCTGGCCGGAGCGCGGGGTGTAGACGACGGCCTGACCGAAGGCGATCAGGGCCCAGAGCGCCCAGCAGCCCAGCAGCGCGCTGCTCACCGGCGGCCGGGAGAGCACGCCCGTCAGCCACGCGCGCGAGCCCGGCTCGGGGGCGGCCGGCCGGGGCACGGCGGGTTGGGACACGGCGGGTTGGGGGACGGCCGGCGGAGTGGCAGCCGGCTCGCCGGGCGTCTCGCCGGGTATGCGGTCCGGCGGAGTCCCGTCCTGCATCAGCGTCCCCCTACCCGCGTTGCAGCAGCCGGCTGGCGCCGGCCGCCGCCGTGGTGGCCAGCACCCAGCCGGAGAGCACCAGGGCCGCGCTCAGCCACTGCCCGAAGCCGGCCGGCGCCCAGCCGTCCTGGCCCAGGTCGACGATCGGCAGCACCAGGCTCAGCGCGTAGAGCGCCGCGTTCCAGTGCGGGTGCTCGTCGAGCTTGACCGGTGGCGGCTGGTGGCCGGTGAACCAGACGGTGCCCAGCGCCCAGGCGGCGACCAGCCAGAGCGCCGCGCGCCCGGGGCGGTAGCCGTAGCCGACCGTGACGTCCTGCAGCAGGTCCCAGATCCGGCCGGGCAGCGGCAGGGCGCTGCGGCGGCGGCGCTGCTTGGCGTAGAGCACCACCCGGGCGTCCTCGTCGCGCCCGTCGCGGCGCAGCGCGGCGGCGAGCTGCTCGTACGGCTCGGGGCGGTACTTGTCGAGCGCCTGGTCGAGCCAGGCGATCCGCTGGTGGGCGGTGAAGGTGACGTCCTCCGGCGGGCGCAGCGACTCGTAGGCGAAGCCGGTCAGCCGGACCCGGCCGTTGTCGGGCCAGGCGCCGGGGGTGTCCACCAGGTTGCCGATCCGGGCCCGGGAGAGCGCGACCGTGCCGGTGGGCGGGGTGGGGCAGGTGAAGCGCAGTTCGGGGGTCTGGATCCGGCGCAGCGACAGCTCCTGGCCCTCGCCCAGGTGGAACTCGGCGCCGGCGATCAGGCAGGTGCTCTCGAACCGCCCGTCCTCCAGCCGGACCCCGCCGTAGGCGCGGAAGGGGATGCTGCGCCCGCCGGCCGGCGGGGCCTCGCCGAAGCCCTGGCCGTACATCCCGGCGGCGGGGGCGGGGGCGGGGGCGGGCTGCCGGGAGCTCTGGCGCGGCAGGCGCGAGGTGAGGCGCGGCGCGGGCTCGTGCTCGTTCAGCCGGCGTGGGTCGTGGGTCTGCGGCAGTCCGTACGAGCCGCTGTCCTCGTCGTTGTCGCTGCCACCGCCGCCGGTGCGGGTGGGGAAGTACGGGCCCGGGTCGGTGTGCGGCAGGCTGTAGCCGATCTCCTCCAGTCGGTGCGGGTCGGCGGCGGAACCGGCGCCGGCGGCGTTCGCCCCAGCGGTGGTGTTCGCGTCGGCGTCGGCGTTCGCCGCGGCCGTGGCGCCCGCCGTCACGGCCCGGCCGGCCTGGGCGCCCGCGGCCCAGGCGCTCAGGTAGAAGGTGTTGCCCACGGTGATCCGGGCCGCGTCCAGGCAGTTGCGCTGGCCGGGACGGGCGTGCAGCTCGGCGCCGCGCAGCGAGAGCCGGCCGCCGATCCGGGCCGTGCGCAGGCTCAGCTGCCCGTCGCAGACCAGCCGGTCGGCCTCGAAGTCCTGGTGCACCGACAGCCCGTCGGCGGAGAACGCCCGGTCGGCCTGGTCGCCGGTCACCACCAGGTAGTTGGCGATCAGGTCGGTGCCGATCTGGGCGTCGGTCAGGCGCACCCCGGAGGCGACCGTGCAGCGGGCCAGCACCAGGTCTCCGGCGGTGGCCAGCCGGGAGGCGTCCAGCCGGGGGAACCAGCAGCCGTCGAAGCGCACGGTGCCGGCCCGGGCCTCGGAGAGCAGCACGCCGGTGTCGAAGTGGCAGCCGCGCAGCTCGACGAAGGACTCGATCACCCCGCCCGCCAGGTCGAGGCGTCCGGTGATCAGCGCGCCGGTGAGCTTGAGCCCGCGCACCGTGCCGGGCACCGGTCCCGGGCCGGCCAGCAGCAGCCGCGCCAGCACCTCGGCGCGGACCGTGCGCGCGGGCCCCCAGCCGGCCGGATCGGCCGGGTCGTCGGTGGCCGGATCCCCGCTGCTGAGGTCGCAGACGGCGCCGTGGCGGTAGTCCCGCCAGAGCCTGCGTTCGACCGAGCTCCACTCCCGCGGCGCCTCGTCCACCCCTGCTCCCCCTCCTGTGCGATCGTCTCAGCCTTCGTATCACGGACTGAAATGCGGGACCGGGGAATCCGGTCACTCCTTACACTGGCTCTGTGATCTCTCGAATCGACCTGCGCGGCTCCCTCGAGGACCCGCGAGACCTGCTGCCCCGAGCCGAGTTCGACGTCGAGGCCGCCCTGGAGAAGGTGCGCCCGATCTGCGAGGACGTACGCCATCGTGGGGTCGCGGCGCTGGTCGAGCTCACCGAGCGGTTCGACGGGGTCCGGCTGGGCTCCACCCGGGTGCCCGAGGCGGAGATCTCCGCCGCCCTCGAGACGCTGGACCCGAAGGTGCGCGCCGCGCTGGAGGAGTCGATCCGCCGCGCCCGGCTGGTCCACCACGAGCAGCGCCGCACCGACCACACCACCCAGGTGGTGCCGGGTGGTTCGGTCACCGAGCGCTGGGTGCCGGTGGACCGGGTCGGCCTCTACGTACCCGGGGGTCTGGCGGTCTACCCGTCCTCCGTCGTGATGAACGTGGTCCCGGCCCAGGAGGCCGGGGTGCCCGGCATCGCGGTCACCTCGCCGCCGCAGAAGGACCACGGCGGCCGGGTGCACCCCACGATCCTGGCGGCCTGCGCGCTGCTCGGCGTGCGCGAGGTGTACGCGGTCGGCGGCGCCCAGGCGATCGCGATGTTCGCCTACGGCACCGAGGAGTGCGCGCCGGTCAACCTGGTCACCGGGCCGGGCAACATCTACGTGGCCGCCGCCAAGCGGCTGCTCAAGGGCCGGATCGGGATCGACGCCGAGGCCGGTCCCACCGAGATCGCCGTGCTGGCCGACGACAGCGCGGTGCCCGCCGAGGTGGCCGCCGACCTGATCAGCCAGGCCGAGCACGACCCGATGGCCGCCTCGGTGCTGGTCACCGACTCCCTGGCGCTGGCCGACGCCGTCGAGGTGGAGCTGGAGCGCCAGGTCGCCGAGACCAAGCACCGCGAGCGGGTCACCGAGGCGCTGACCGGGCGGCAGTCCGGCACCGTGCTGGTGGACGACCTCGAGCAGGGCCTGCGGGTGGTCAACGCCTACGCGGCCGAGCACCTGGAGATCCAGACCCGGGACGCGGCCGCGGTGGCCGCCCGGGTGCGCAACGCGGGCGCGATCTTCGTGGGCCGCTACGCGCCGGTCTCGCTGGGCGACTACGCGGCCGGCTCCAACCACGTGCTGCCCACCGGCGGCTGCGCCTGCCACTCCTCGGGCCTGTCCGTGCAGTCCTTCCTGCGTGGCATCCACGTGATCGACTACGACCGCCGGGCACTGGCGGAGGTCGCCGCGCACGTGGTCAACCTCGCGAACGCCGAGGACCTGCCCGGTCACGGTGACGCCGTTCGGGCACGTTTTGCCGAAGGCGAACTAGACCTGCACAGCGACTGGACGGTTCCCGACGCGTGAAGATCGACGACCTGCCGGTCCGCGACGAGCTGCGCGGCCAGTCGCCCTACGGCGCCCCGCAACTGGACGTCCCGGTCCAGCTGAACACCAACGAGAACCCCTACCCGCTGCCCGAGCCGCTGGTGGCCCGGATCGCCGAGCGGGTCGCCGAGGCGGCCCGCGCCCTCAACCGCTACCCGGACCGTGACGCGGTCGAGCTGCGCACCGAGCTGGCCCGCTACCTCACCCGCACCACGGGCTTCGAGCGCGGCGTGGCGCAGGTCTGGGCGGCCAACGGCTCCAACGAGGTCATCCAGCAGTTGCTGCAGACCTTCGGCGGCCCCGGCCGCAGCGCGCTGGGCTTCGAGCCCTCCTACCAGATGCACGAGCTGATCTCGCGCGGCACCGGCACCCGCTGGATCGCCGGTCCGCGCCGGGCGGACTTCACCATCGATCTGGACGCGGCCGTCGCCGCGCTGGCCGAGCACCGTCCGGACGTGCTCTTCGTCTGCTCCCCGAACAACCCCACCGGCACCGCCGTGGACGCGGCCACCGTGCTCGCGCTCTACGAGGCCGCGCAGGCGGTCAAGCCGACCGTGGTGATCGTGGACGAGGCGTACGTCGAGTTCTCGCACCGCCCCTCGCTGCTGCCGCTGCTCGCGGGCCGGCCGCTGATGGTGGTCACCCGCACCATGTCCAAGGCCTTCGGCGCGGCCGGCCTGCGGCTGGGCTACCTGGCGGCCGACGCCGCCGTGGTGGACGCCGTGCAGCTGGTGCGGCTGCCCTACCACCTGTCGTCGGTCACCCAGGCCACCGCGCTCGCCTGCCTGGAGCACACCGACACCCTGCTCGGGTACGTGGCGCGGCTCAAGGCCGAGCGCGACCGGCTGGTCGAGGCGCTGCGCGCGCTGGGCCTCGAGGTCACCGAGTCGGACTCCAACTTCATCCAGTTCGGCACGTTCGAGGATCCGCACGCCGTCTGGCGGGCGATCCTCGGGCACGGCGTGCTGATCCGCGACAACGGTGTCCCCGGACACCTGCGGGTCACCGCCGGCACCCCCGAGGAGAACGAGGCCTTCCTGGCCGCCGTCTCCACCGTGATCAAGGAGCTGTAACCGCATGACCCGAACCGGGCGCATCGAGCGCACCACCAAGGAGACCTCGGTCCTGGTCGAGATCGATCTCGACGGCACCGGCAAGACCGACATCTCCACGGGCGTCGGGTTCTACGACCACATGCTCGACCAGCTGGGCCGGCACGGCCTGTTCGACCTCACCGTGAAGACCGAGGGCGACCTGCACATCGACACCCACCACACCATCGAGGACACCGCCCTCGCGCTGGGCGCCGCCTTCAAGCAGGCGCTCGGCGACAAGGTGGGGATCTACCGGTTCGGCAACTGCACCGTCCCGCTGGACGAGTCGCTGGCCCAGGTGACCGTCGACCTCTCCGGCCGTCCGTACCTGGTGCACACCGAGCCGGCCGGCATGGCGCCGATGATCGGCAACTACGACGTGACGATGACCCGGCACATCCTGGAGTCCTTCGTGGCCCAGGCGCAGATAGCCCTGCACGTGCACGTCCCCTACGGGCGCAACGCGCACCACATCGTGGAGTGCCAGTTCAAGGCGCTCGCCCGGGCGCTGCGCTACGCCGCCGAGTTCGACCCGCGCGCGGCCGGCATCCTCCCCTCGACCAAGGGTGCACTGTGAACAAGGCCACGCTCTTCATCGTCGTCGGTCTCTTCCTGGGCGGCGGGGTGTACTCGTTCTGGAAGCAGAAGCTGCCCAAGGGCGTGATCGCGGTGCTCGCCATCGGCTCGGTGCTCTGCCTGGCCGCCGGCCTCATGCGCCTCTAGAGACTGGAGAGTGGGAACCCCGATGGGCAAGAACGTCGTGGTCTTCGACTACGGATCAGGAAACCTCCGCTCCGCCCAGCGGGCGGTGGAGCGCACCGGTGCCACCGTCACCGTGACCTCCGACTTCCAGCAGGCGATGGACGCCGACGGCCTGCTGGTACCGGGCGTGGGCGCCTTCGAGGCGTGCATGCGCGGCCTGCGGGCGGTGCGCGGTGAGCAGATCATCGGCCGCCGGCTGGCCGGCGGACGCCCGGTGCTGGGGATCTGCGTGGGCATGCAGATCCTCTTCGAGCGCGGGGTCGAGCACGGTGTGGAGAGCGCGGGCTGCGACGAGTGGCCCGGCACGGTCGAGCCGCTGGACGCGCCGATCATCCCGCACATGGGCTGGAACACCGTCGAGCGCCCGGCGAACAGCCGGCTCTTCGCCGGCCTGGACGCCGACGCCCGGTTCTACTTCGTGCACTCCTACGGCGTGCGCCGCTGGGAGCTGGAGGTGACCAACGAGCGGATCAACGCGCCGCTGGTCAGCTGGACCACGCACGGGCAGCCGTTCGTCGCGGCCGTCGAGAACGGCCCGCTCTGGGCCACCCAGTTCCACCCCGAGAAGTCCGGCGACGCCGGCGCCGCCCTGCTGACCAACTGGGTCAACACCCTCTGAAGCCTGGAAGGTTGCACACCATGAGCCGCCTCGAACTGCTGCCCGCCGTCGACGTCCGCGACGGGCAGGCGGTGCGCCTGGTCAAGGGTGCCTCCGGCACCGAGACCTCCTTCGGCGAGCCGCTCGCCGCCGCCCTGGCCTGGCAGCACGCCGGCGCCGAGTGGCTGCACCTGGTCGACCTGGACGCCGCCTTCGGCACCGGCTCCAACCGCGAGCTGCTGCGCGAGGTGACCGCCGCGCTCGACATCAAGGTCGAGCTCTCCGGCGGCATCCGCGACGACGCGTCGCTGGCCGCGGCGCTGGCCACCGGCTGCACCCGGGTCAACCTGGGCACCGCCGCCCTGGAGTCCCCCGAGTGGGTCGCCAAGGTGATCGCCGAGCACGGCGACAAGATCGCGGTGGGCCTGGACGTGGTCGGCACCACGCTGCGCGGCCGCGGCTGGACCCGCGACGGCGGCCACCTCTACGAGGTGCTGGCCCGGCTCGACTCCGAGGGCTGCGCCCGGTACGTGGTCACCGACGTCAACCGGGACGGCACGCTGACCGGTCCCAACCTCGAGCTGCTGCGCAACGTCTGCGCCGCCACCGACCGGCCCGTGGTCGCCTCCGGCGGGGTCTCCTCGCTGCAGGACCTGCGGGACATCGCCACCCTGGTGCCGGTAGGTGTCGAGGGTTCGATTGTGGGCAAGGCCCTCTACGAGCAGAAGTTCACCCTCGAAGAGGCCCTGGAGGCTGTGTCACTGTGACGGACCGTCAGATCGTTCGTGGCCGTATCGCCGGATTCTCCCCCTGGGAGGACCAGTTCGGCTACTCGCGGGCGGTCGCCGCCGGCGACTACGTCCACGTCTCCGGCTCCACGGCCTGGGTGGACGGGAGGATCGAGCACGAGGGCGACCCGTACCGGCAGACCCTGGCCGCCTTCGGTGTCGGGCTCACCGCCCTGGCCGCGTACGGTCTGAGCGCGGCGGACGTGATCCGCACGCGGATGTACATCACCCATGTCCGGGACGCCGACGAGGTCGGTCGCGCGCACCGGCTGCTCTTCGACGCCAGCCGTCCGGCCGCCACCATGGTCGTGGTGGAGGGCCTGATCGACTCCCGGATGATGGTCGAGGTCGAGCTCGACGCCCACCGGGTCGGACTCGCGAACTCCCTGGCGAACCCTGCGAATTCTGTGGAAGGCACCAGCACACCATGACCCTGGCCGTTCGAGTCATCCCCTGCCTGGACGTCGACGCGGGCCGGGTGGTCAAGGGCGTCAACTTCCGGAACCTGCGCGACGCGGGCGACCCGGTGGAGCTCGCCAAGCTCTACGACGCCCAGGGCGCGGACGAGTTGACCTTCCTGGACATCACCGCCTCGTCCGGTGACCGGGAGACCACCTACGACGTGGTGCGCCGCACCGCCGAGCAGGTCTTCATCCCGCTCACCGTCGGCGGCGGGATCCGGGCCGTCGAGGACGTCGACCGGCTGCTGCGGGCCGGTGCCGACAAGGTCGGCGTCAACACCGCCGCGATCGCCCGCCCGGAGCTGATCGCCGAGATCGCCCAGCGCTTCGGCCGCCAGGTGCTGGTCCTGTCGGTGGACGCCCGGCGCTGCCCCGAGGGCACCGAGACCGCCTCCGGCTACGAGGTCACCACCCACGGCGGGCGCCGCGGCACCGGCCTGGACGCGGTCGAATGGGCCCAGCGGGCCGCCGAGTTGGGCGCCGGTGAGATCCTGCTCAACTCGATGGACGCGGACGGCACCAAGGACGGCTACGACCTCGCGATGATCGGCGCGGTGCGCGAGCGGGTCGCCGTGCCGGTGATCGCCTCCGGCGGGGCCGGCAAGCTCGCCGACTTCGCGCCGGCGGTCGCCGCCGGCGCGGACGCGGTGCTGGCCGCCTCGGTCTTCCACTTCGGCGACCTGACGATCGGCGACGTCAAGGGCGCGCTGCGCGAGGCCGGCCACCCGGTCCGCTGACCGGCCGCCACCCGCTGAAGGGCTGACGGGCCGTCAGTTCTTCAGCGGGGCGGTCAGTTTCTGCCCGCCCGGCCGCTGGGCCGCGGTCAGCAGGCAGGTGGCGTCGCGCCAGCCCTGGTCGTAGAAGACCAGCGAGGGGCCCACCGGGAAGGCGAACCAGGTGCCGTCGCCCTGCCGGGTCCGCCAGTCGTCGACGAAGGGCCGGCAGGCGGTCAGCAGGGCCTGGCCGATCTGGCTCTCCTTGGTCAGCCCGTCCGGCAGCACCGGGTTGCCGATCGCCTGACCGTCGTGCGACTGCCCGCAGTCGCCCGCCTGCGCCTGCGGGAGCCCGGGGGTGAGCTGCGGCACGCTCACGCAGGTGCCGATCGCGAAGTACGGGTAGGGCACCACCTTGCTGGGACTGGGCGAGGGGGAGGGCGAGGGCGAGGCGCTGGGGGAGGGCGGCGGCGCGGGCGCCGCCACCGGCTTCTTCGCGGCCGGCCAGAGCAGGGCCAGCAGCAGCGCGCCGACGCCGAGCAGGGCCAGGACGGCCACGAGCGGGAGCAGGCGGCGGCCGGGGCGCGCGGGCGGGGTCGGGGGCTGGGTCAGCGGCGGGGTCATGGGCATCAGAATCCCGCAGCGAGCCCGCCCGCGGGGCGGCTTTCGCGGAGATCGCCTGACACAATGTCCGCATGTCATCCGCATCCCAGGACACCCCCGCCGCCCCCGGCAGCACCGCGCTCGACCCGGCGATCGCGGCCCGCCTCAAGCGCACCGAGGACGGCCTGCTGCCCGCGGTCGCCCAGCAGTACGACACCGGCGAGGTGCTCATGCTCGGCTGGATGGACGACGAGGCGCTGCACCGGACGCTGACCACCGGGCGCTGCACCTACTGGAGCCGCAGCCGCAGCGAGTACTGGGTCAAGGGCGACACCTCCGGCCACCTCCAGCACGTGAAGTCGGTCGCGCTGGACTGTGACGGCGACACCCTGCTGGTCCAGGTCGACCAGGTCGGCGCGGCCTGCCACACCGGCGCCCGGACCTGCTTCGACGAAGACGTCCTGCTGCCCCGCTGACCCCACCCGCCCGCATCCTCCAGAGAGTTCGGTGCCCCCGCCATGGACCGTGACGTCTTCCGCAAGCTCGCCGCCGACACCCGGGTCATCCCGGTCACCCGCCGGCTCCTGGCGGACGGCCTCACGCCGATCGGCCTCTACCGCTCGCTGGCCGCCGAGCGCCCGGGCACCTTCCTGCTGGAGTCGGCCGAGCAGGGCCGCAGTTGGTCGCGCTACTCGTTCGTCGGGGTGCGCAGCGCCGCCACCCTGACCACCGGCCCGGACGGCGGGGCCCGCTGGCTGGGCACCGTGCCGGTCGGCATCCCGCGCACCGGCGACCCGTTGGCGGTGCTGCGCGCGGCCGTCGAGGCGCTGCACACCCCGCGCGACGGTGACGACGGCCTGCCGCCGCTGACCGGCGGCCTGGTCGGCTACCTCGGCTACGACATCGTGCGCCGGCTGGAGAAGCTGCCCGAGCTGACCCCCGACGACCTGAAGCTGCCCGAGCTGACCATGATGCTGGCCACCGACCTGGCGGTGCTCGACCACGTCGACGGCACGGTGCTGCTGATCGCCAACGCGGTCAACCACAACGACCTGGCAAGCGGCGTCGACGAGGCGTACGAGGACGCGGTGGCCCGGCTGGACGCGATGGAGGCCGAGCTGCTCAAGCCGGTCGACCCGGGCCTGGCCACCTTCACACCGGTCGCGGCCGAGGCCCACTCGCCCTTCGGCGGCGCGCCCTACCGGGCCGCGGTCGAGGAGGTCAAGGAGCGGATCCGGGCCGGCGAGGCCTTCCAGGTGGTCCCCTCGCAGCGCTTCGAGGCGCCCTGCCCGGCCAGCGCGCTGGACGTCTACCGGGTGCTGCGCACCACCAACCCCAGCCCGTACATGTACCTCTTCCGCTTCCCCGGCCCGGACGGCGGGGCCGAGGGCGGCTTCGACGTGGTCGGCTCCAGCCCGGAGGCGCTGGTCAAGGTGACCCACGGGCAGGCGATGCTGCACCCGATCGCCGGCACCCGGCACCGCGGCGCCACCCCGCAGGAGGACGCCGACCTGGCCGCCGAACTGCTCGCCGACCCCAAGGAGCGCGCCGAGCACCTGATGCTCGTCGACCTGGGCCGCAACGACCTGGGCCGGGTCTGCACCCCGGGCAGCGTCGAGGTGGTCGACTTCATGTCGGTCGAGCGCTACAGCCACGTGATGCACATCGTCTCCACCGTCACCGGCCAGGTCGCCGCCGACCGCACCGCCTTCGACGTGCTCACGGCCTGCTTCCCCGCCGGCACCCTGTCCGGCGCCCCCAAGCCGCGCGCGATGCGGATCATCGAGGAGCTGGAGCCCACCCGCCGCGGCCTGTACGGCGGTTGCGTCGGCTACCTCGACTTCGCCGGCGACGCCGACACCGCGATCGCGATCCGCACGGCGGTGCTGCGCGACGGCACGGCCTACGTGCAGGCGGGTGCGGGCGTGGTCGCCGACTCCGACCCGGCGAGCGAGGACACCGAGTGCCGCAACAAGGCCGCCGCCGTGCTGCGCGCGGTCGCCACCGCCAACACCCTGCGCAGGCCGGTGGTGTGAGCGGCGCCCCGGGGCCGGCGCGGACCCGGTGGCCGGGATCGGGCGGACTCGGGGGATAGTGGACGGGTGACTACCCCGCCTGCCGCCGCCCCCGCCGCTCCTCCCCTCGCCTCCGCGCCCGCCGCTCCCGCCGCCGGTGGCGGCGAGCGCCGCACGCTGCTGGTGATGCTGCTGCTCACGCTGGCCGGCGCGGTGCTGGTGCTGGTCTCGGTGGGGCGGACCTGGGCGCAGGGGAAGGTCGCGGGGCAGCTGGCGGTCAGCGCGACCGGCAGCGACGTCTCCGGGCTGCCGGGGGCGCTGGCGCTGGTCGGGCTGGCCTCGGCGGTGGCGATCTTCGCGGTGCGCGGGGCCGGGCGGCTCGCGGTGGGCGCGCTGGTGACGCTGGCCGGCCTGGGCACGGCGGTGGCCGCCGCGCTGGGCGCGGGCGACAGCTCCACCGTGGACGCGGCCGCCGCCCGCAAGCTCGCGCTGCTGGGCACCACGGCCGAGCAGGTCAGCCACACCGCCTGGCCGTGGGTGGCGGCGCTGGGCGGGCTGCTGCTGGCGGCGGCCGGCCTGCTGACCCTCACGCGCGGCCGGCACTGGCCCACCATGGGCACCCGCTACGACGCCCCGGCCGCGGCCGGAGCCCGTGCGGCGAAGGCCCCGGCCCCGGCGCGGGCCGAGGAGCGCGAGAGCGCGGCGGACCTGTGGAAGGCGCTGGACCGCGGCGAGGACCCCACCGCCGGACGGTGAGCCGCGGGCGGCGGGCTGCCCGCGGTGGGCGGGCGTCAACCTCGCGTCGTGCGTGACCGTCCTCACTCGGACCCGGCTTGGGGCCCCCGAGCGGCGTCCGCAACAATGGAGAGTGACAATCCGCCGAGGCCGGTCAGGGAAGCTTTCCCGCAGGGCCTGGCCGGAACCCCGGTAGGACCGCAGAACCAAGGAGTACCCAGTGGCGGCTTCATCCCACGGACACACCCCCGCAGCCTGGACCGGCGCGGCCATCGCGTTCGTCGGCTTCTGTGTCAGCGGCGCGGCCATGATCATGCCCTCGATCCCGCTCTTCTGGGTCGGCATGGTGGTCGTGGTGGCCGCAGGTGTCGTCAGCAAGGCGATGGCGATGGCCGGGATGGGCAAGCAGCCCGACCCCGCCGTGGAGGCGATCAAGGCCGAGCAGCGCAAGCTGCGCGAGGCCGCCACCGCGCGCGAGGCCGTCACCGTCGGCGCCTGACCCGCAGGTCGCGCCCCGCGCGACGGGCGAGCGAACGCTCGCCGCTGGTGTTCCCGGACCGGGGCACCGGGCCCACGCCCCTCGAGGCGGCGGGCGCCCGGTGCCCCGGTCCGCTGCCTTTCACCCGCGCGGCGTAACGCAGCGCACCCCCGCAGCGGGCACAATCAGCGGGTGACCGCCCCCAGTACCCCGGCCGGCGCCCCCGGCGCGCTGCGCCGCCTCGCCTCCCCGCTCAGCGCCCTGGCCGCCGTGGCGCTGCCCACCGCCTTCGTCGCCACCGTGGACCCGAACAGCCCGGGCCACTACCCGACCTGCCCCTTCCTGCAGCTGACCGGCTGGTGGTGCCCGGGCTGCGGCGGCCTGCGCTGCGTGCACGCGCTGACCCGCGGCGAGCTCGGCGTCGCCGTGCACGACAACCTGCTCGCCGTCGCGCTCTTCGGGGTGCTGGGCGTGCTGTGGGTGCGCTGGGCCCGGGCGGCGCTGACCCGCCAGGCGCCGCCGGGCTTCTCACCGGGACTGCGGCACGTGCTGGCGCTGATCGCTCTGATGGTGGCCTTCACCGTCCTGCGCAACCTGCCGGCCGGTGGCTGGCTGGCGCCCCCGCTGGTCTGAGCCCGGCGCCCGGCCCGTCCGGGCGGGGACCGTGCGGGCGTGGACCGTGCCGTGCCCCGCAGCTCAGCGCCCGGTCCGCTCCGCGAGACGCGCGCCGGGCGGATGCGCCCCGCGCGCCCCGGTGCCGATACCATCGAGTTGCCGACAGGGGCGTGGAACCCGTTCGAATCCGCTTCGACTCCGCGCCGCCCACTGCATCGTCCGGCTAGCAGATTGATGGGGGCGCCAGCGCATGAGCGTGCTCGACGAGATCATCGACGGGGTCCGTGAGGACCTCGCGGTGCGGCAGGCCCAGGTCTCCCTGGACGAGCTCAAGGAGCTGGCCGCCAAGGCGCCCGACGCCAAGGACGGCGTGGCCGCCCTGCGCGGCGAGGGCGTGCGGGTGATCTGCGAGGTCAAGCGCTCCAGCCCGTCCAAGGGCGCGCTGGCCGCGATCGCCGACCCGGCCGCACTCGCCACGGACTACGCGGCCGGCGGCGCCGCCGCGATCAGCGTGCTGACCGAGCAGCGCCGCTTCGGCGGCTCGCTCGCCGACCTGGACGCGGTGCGCGCGGCGGTGGACACCCCGCTGCTGCGCAAGGACTTCATCGTCACCGCCTACCAGCTCTGGGAGGCCCGCGCGCACGGGGCCGACCTGGCGCTGCTGATCGTCGCGGCGCTCGAGCAGCCCGCGCTGGTCTCGCTGATCGAGCGGGCAGAGTCGATCGGCCTCACCCCGCTGGTCGAGGTGCACGACGAGGAGGAGATCGCCCGCGCGGTCGACGCCGGCGCCCGGATCATCGGGGTCAACGCCCGCAACCTGAAGACCCTCGAGGTGGACCGCAACACCTTCGGCAACGTGGTGGACGCGATCCCCGCGCACATCGTCAAGGTCGCCGAGTCCGGCGTGCGCGGCCCGCACGACCTGATCGCCTACGCCAACCTGGGCGCCGACGCGGTGCTGGTCGGCGAGTCGCTGGTGACCGGCCGGGACCCGAAGTCGGCCGTCGCCGACCTGGTCGCCGCCGGCGCCCACCCGGCGCTGCGCAACAACGGCCGGAGCTGACCCCACCGCCATGGCCATCGCCACCCGACTCCAGAAGGGCTGCCGCCCGCGCGGCTGCCGGGCGCCCGCGCGCCGGGCCCTGGGTCGGCGGGTGCGGTACGTGATCGGCTGCGAGCCCGGGCAGGTGCCGGGCGCGCGATGGCGCCGGACGCACGGCTGACCACGCCGTTCCGATCCGCAGTCACGCCACCACGTCACGCCACCACGCGAGGATCACCCATGTCCACGAACGATCACCTGCCGGGCCCGCAGGTCCCCGACGCCCGGGGCTACTTCGGCGCCTACGGCGGCCGCTTCATCCCGGAGGCGCTGGTCGCCGCCGTCGAGCAGGTCGCCGAGGAGTACGAGAAGGCCAAGCACGACCCGGCCTTCGCCGCCGAGCTCGAACTGTTGCTCAAGGACTACACCGGCCGGCCCAGCCCGCTCACCGACGTGCACCGCTTCTCCGCCGAGGCCGGCGGCGCGCGGGTGCTGCTCAAGCGCGAGGACCTCAACCACACCGGCTCGCACAAGATCAACAACGTGCTGGGCCAGGCCCTGCTCACCCGCCGGATGGGCAAGACCCGGATCATCGCGGAGACCGGCGCCGGCCAGCACGGCGTGGCCACCGCCACCGCGTGCGCGCTCTTCGGCTTCGAGTGCACCATCTACATGGGCGAGGTCGACACCGAGCGGCAGGCGCTCAACGTGGCCCGGATGCGGATGCTCGGCGCCGAGGTGGTGGCCGTGAAGTCCGGCAGCCGCACCCTCAAGGACGCCATCAACGAGGCGTTCCGCGACTGGGTCGCCAACGTCGACACCACCCACTACCTGTTCGGCACGGTGGCCGGCCCGCACCCCTTCCCGGCCATGGTCCGCGACTTCCACCGGGTGATCGGCGTGGAGGCCCGCGCCCAGGTGCTGGAGCGCACCGGCCGGCTGCCGGACGCCGTGGTCGCCTGTGTGGGCGGCGGCTCCAACGCCATCGGCATCTTCCACGAGTTCATCCCGGACGCCGGCGTGCGGCTGGTCGGCTGCGAGGCGGCCGGCGAGGGCGTCGAGACCACGCGCCACGCGGCCACCCTCACCAAGGGCGAGCCCGGCGTGCTGCACGGCGCGCGCAGCTACGTGCTGCAGGACGAGGACGGCCAGACCGTCGAGAGCCACTCCATCTCGGCCGGCCTGGACTACCCGGGCATCGGCCCCGAGCACGCCTGGCTCAAGGACACCGGCCGGGCCGAGTACCGCCCGGTCACCGACGACGAGGCGATGCAGGCGCTGCGCCTGCTCTCGCGCACCGAGGGCATCATCCCGGCCATCGAGAGCGCCCACGCGCTGGCCGGGGCGCTGGTGCTGGGCCGCGAGCTGGGCCCCGACGCGGTCCTGCTGGTCAACCTCTCCGGCCGCGGCGACAAGGACATGCACACCGCCGCGCAGTACTTCGGCCTCTACGACGACGCCGCCAACGCCACCGGGAGCAACTGAGCATGAACACCAAGCTGAGTGGCATCCTGGCCGCCGCCAAGGCCGAGGACCGGGCCGCGCTGATCGGCTACCTGCCGGCCGGCTTCCCCAGCGTCGAGGGCGGGATCCGGGCGGTGAACGCGCTGCTGGAGGGCGGCTGCGACATCGTCGAGGTCGGCCTGCCGCACTCCGACCCGGTGCTGGACGGCCCGACCATCCAGACCGCCGACGACATCGCGCTGCGCGGTGGCGTGCGGATCAAGGACGTGCTGCGCACCGTCGAGGAGGTCGCCGCGGCGCACCCGGCGGCCGCGGTGCTGGTGATGACGTACTGGAACCCGGTGGACCGCTACGGCGTCGAGCGGTTCGCCGCCGACCTGGCCGCGGCCGGCGGCACGGGGGCGATCCTGCCGGACCTGCCGGTCGAGGAGTCCGAGGGGTGGCGCGCGGCGGCCGAGGCGCACGGGCTGGCCACCGTCTTCGTGGTCGCCCCCAGCAGCCAGGACCGGCGGCTGGCGCAGGTCACCGCGGCCGGCAGCGGCTTCGTCTACGCGGCGGCCGTGATGGGCGTGACCGGCAGTCGCGCGCAGGTCGGCGAGCTGGCCGAGGACCTGGTCGCGCGCACCCGGGCCACCACCGACCTGCCGGTCTGCGTGGGGCTGGGCGTCTCCACCGCGACCCAGGCCGCCGAGGTGGCCGGCTTCGCCGACGGGGTGATCGTCGGTTCGGCCTTCGTGCAGCGGATCCTGGACGCGGGGGGCGACGAGCCGGCGGCGCTGGCCGCGGTGCGCGCGCTGGCCGCCGACCTCGCGGCGGGCGTGCGCAAGCGCTGACCGCCGTACACCGAGCACGGTGCTCCCCAGGGGCACTGACGGCCCGTCACTCCGCCGTAGGAGTGACGGGCCGTCGTCGTGGGCGGCCGTGACCCTCCCCGTTCGGGTGAACTCTGAGCGCCTGACGTGTCATCGACCCGGGCCGGGCGTTGCATCTGGTGCGGCAGGGGGAACACTTCCGGCCGTCGCCGTTCGTGTACCGCTCGCCGCCGTTGAAGCCGATCGTCCGAAGGGACCCGCCGTGGCCTTCCTGCATCGCGCCGTACTGCTCAGGGCCGCCGCCGCGGCGTTGGTGCTGGCCGCGGCCTTCGGGAGCGAGCACGCGGTGGGGCACGCGCTGGCCCGGCGGGGCGCCGAGCGCGCCGCGCACCAGGCGGACCAGCACGGCAGCGCGCAGCGGCACGGCCAGGCGGTCAAACGGGACAGGTAGGCCATACTCACTCTTTCGGGCGAACAGGGCAATGTGCGGGAATCCTCCGATATCCCCTACGGTTCGTCAGGTAGCCGCGGCGGTCGACCCGTCGGGCGGCCGACGTCCTCGGAGGGGGTTCATCAGATGGCCAGTCAGCAGCACAGTCCACCGGCGTCGCCGAGCGGCCGGGCCGACGGACCGTCACCGTCCGGGCTGCGGCGGGCCGTCGGGCGGGTGATCGAGCCCCCGGCCGCCGAGTGGATCAGCACCGCGGTGCGGCTGGGCCTCGCCGTGGTCTGGGCCTGGGCCGGCCTCGCCAAGATCTCCGATCCGGCGGTGGCGGCGCAGGCGGTGCGGGCCTACCGGATCCTGCCCGAGGGGCTGGTCAAACCCGTCGGCTACGGGCTGCCCTTCCTGGAGCTGGCGCTGGCCCTGCTGCTGGTGATCGGACTCGGCGTGCGGATCGCCGCGGTGATCTCCGCGGTGCTGCTGCTGACCTTCATCGCCGGCATCACCTCCGCCTGGGCGCGCGGCATCTCGATCGACTGCGGCTGCTTCGGCGGCGGCGGCGCGGTGGACGCCTCGCAGACCCAGTACCTCCAGGAGATCCTGCGCGACTGCGGGTTCCTGCTGCTGGCGCTCTGGCTGATCCTGCGGCCGCGCTCCAAGGCGTCGGTGGACGCCTGGCTGGCGGCCTAGCCCACCGGCCCCGCCCCTGTGCCCGTCCGTTCGTCCGCCCCCCGTTCGTCCGCCCACCCGTTCGTCCGCCCGTCCGCCCTCCGGCCGTGCCGTGCGCCGGCCCGGTCCGCCGTCGGCCGGTGCGCCGCTGCCCCGGGCCGGCCGCCGTCCCCGAACCGAACCTCCTGGAATCGACAGAGACATTGAGTGAGAAGAACCGAGAAGGCAAGCGCTCGGCCCGCGACCAGATGCGCGAGCAGCGCGCCGCCCAGGAGGCGCGGGACGCGCGCAAGAAGAAGCTGATCGTGCTCGGCGCGGTGCTGGCGGTGCTGGCGGTGGCGGTCGGCATCGGCGTGGCGGTGCAGAGCAACCGCTCCAGCTCGGACACCCCCAGCGCGGCCCCGGCCGGCGCGATCGGCAACAAGAACCTGGTGATCCCGGACGGCCCGGCCAACGCGCCCTCCACGCTCACCGTCTACGAGGACCCGCGCTGCCCGGCCTGCGGCCAGTTCGAGCGCGAGTTCGCGCCGACCATCGACCAGCTGCAGGACCAGGGCAAGCTCTACGGCAACTACCACATCGTCTCGTTCATCGACCGGCACGACGGCGGCAAGGGCTCCAAGAACGGCGCCAACGCGCTCGCCTGCGCCCAGGACGCCGGGTACTTCCGGGCCTACCACGACGTGCTGTACCGCAACCAGCCGCAGGAGACGGTCGACCCCTGGAAGGACAAGTCGCAGCTGATCACCCTCGCCAAGCAGGTCCCCGGTCTGGACACCCCCGCCTTCGAGCAGTGCGTCAACAGCAACAAGTTCGGCAGCTGGGTCTCGGCGGTGGAGCAGGACTTCGACAAGTCCGGCTACACCTCCACCCCGACCGTGCTGCTCAACGGCAAGCCGATCTACCCCAAGAACGGCACCGAGGACATCACCCCGGACAACCTGGTGAAGTGGGTGAACGAGGCCAACGCGGGCAAGACCCTGGGCACCACCGGCAGCGCCTCGGCCAGCCCCGCGCCCACCAGCACGGCGGCCGAGACCGACCCCAACCAGCCGGCCGCCAGCCCCGCCGGCTGACCTCCCCGGCCGGCCCCGGCGGCCGGCCCCGTCCGCCGAGCTCGGCG